>NZ_JBNKXY010000002.1:0-235211 GCF_050300555.1 Arcobacter sp. | reverse complement strand
AAACCAGTTAGGTGTCATTGTCTTGGTGAGCCATTACCTCACCAACTAACTGATACCGTACAGGCCGATCCTAGAGCCATAAATGTTTCCCTTGCAGTCTTAAGACTTAAAGGCATATGGGGTGTTAGCAGACGTTTCCATCTGTTATCCCCCTCTCTAGGGCACGTTACCTATATATTACTCACCCGTGCGCCACTTAGCTGACAATTATAGCAAGCTATAATCCGTTCTCGTTCGACTTGCATGTGTTAAGCACGCCGCCAGCGTTCACTCTGAGCCAGGATCAAACTCTCCATAAAATGTTTTGTTTAATCTTGACTAGTGTCTAACTCTTTTATTCAATCTTCTTAATGAAAATTAATTGCAATTGTTTACTGACATTACTCATTGTTTTTTAATAGACGAGAATTGTATAAATTCTCTTATTTTATATCATATTCGGTTTACAAAAGTTATTTACTTCTTTAAACCGTAGTTTGTTAAAGAACTCAACCCTTCGTGACCTTCTGTCACTCAAATTGGACGGGAATTATAGACAAATTTTTTTATCTTGTCAAGTACTTTTCTTTAATCCTGGCTTAAATTTTGGAAAAAAATCTTTTTTGAATTAATTCTTCTTTCCATACTCTATTTTTTGGCCGTTTTTATCGTATAAAGGATACTTATTTTCATTTTTTTTCATTTTTGAAATAATTGCATTTTCTAAATCAATATTATATGAATAACAAATTCTTAACAAATATACAGCTATATCTGCAATTTCTTCTTCAAGGTGTTCTTTTTTTGACTTATCTAAATTTAAACTTTGTTCTTCATTTAGCCATTGAAATATTTCAACCAGTTCTGCTGTTTCAACACTAAGTGCCATTGCTAAATTTTTTGGATTATGAAATTTATCCCAGTCTCTCTCTTTAGAAAATGTAGAAATTAAATTCTTTATTTTTTCCATATCCATAATTAATCCTCTAATCTTTTGAACTCATTTATAATATCAGTTATGTTTTCACTACCCACTGAAATTCTAAGTATATCTTTAGGTAATCCTATTTTTTCTAATTGTTTTAAACCTTCATCACTTTTAATATAATCATAATATGCTAGGTAAGTATATGGCATAAGAAGTGTAAACTCTGTACCCAAACTTGGTCCTTTTGCAAAATTTAAATTATCATATACTTTTTGAAATGATTTCTTAAATGTTACAGATATAAGTCCTGTATATGAATTTTCATCTTTCATTATTTGTCTATAACTTGATTTATTGTCATCATTTAGACAATAATAAATTTTATCTATATATGAACATGATTTAAAGTACTCAACTAATGTTTTTGTATTTAAACTAATTTCCTTAACTCTTTTTTCATAACTTTTTATTTCAAAAGCTAATCTTTGAATATCTTTTATATACACTTTATCACAATGTTTAAAAAACTCAATATTCATATTTGATAATTTTGATTTCTTATTTAAGATAATAGCTCCCATTAAAACATCTGCATTTCCAGAAGCAAATTTAGTAAGAGATTCAACACATATGTCTGCATAATCTTCCAAGTTTATATTATATGGTGTAGCTAATGTTGAATCTACAACTAATGGAATATTATATTTTTTGCAAAGTGATCTTAATCTTTTCATATCAACACATAATAAAAGTGGATTTGTAGGAACTTCTGTGATTATTGCACTTACTTTAAGCCCATTGTTTTTTAAATACTCTTCTAACAAATCTAAATTTTTAACATCTGGAAAAACTTTAGATTGCTCATAATAGTGCTTTACGATATTCATAGTATCTAAATATAACCATCCAAGTTGGATTAAAATATCCCTTCCATTTCTTCTTTGAATATTTTTTAATCCTTTCACAACTCCATACATAGCATTCATGCCTGAAGGAGCAAGAGTAATATTTTCCTTTGGTTGATTATATGCTTTTCCTAAAACTGAACCAACTGTATCAAAAGCTAATTCTTTTTCTTCTAATTCTTCTTCATGTTTTATATTTATCAATCCAATATTGTATAAATACTCTTCAGCAAATCTTGAAGACAAGTTATATCCAACATGTTGGATAAACATCAAAACTTTTTTAAGTTGGCAAGTTCCATTTTGAACTAAAATTACTCCAAATGGCTCATCTATTTCTATTTTATTATGAATATAATATTTATCACTTACTATATCTACAGCTTTTTGTGAACTTAAAAGAACTACTTCATATGAATCACTTACCTTGTATTTATCTTTTATGTAAGAGGCAAGAATTCTTAAATATGGATGCATGGTAAATCTTGGATAACCAGATTTGATTTTTTCCATTGCTTCACCAAAGCCCTCTTCATAATCTATTACATCTTGAAGTTTGGGCATGCTTACACTTACAGCATGAATGTTATTTTGTGGTAAAGTTTCACCACATCCAATAGGCTTAAAATGGTTTATAATCATCTATTTTACAGCTTGTTTTATATCTTCTATTAAATCATCAACATTTTCTAATCCAATAGAAAATCTAACTGTTCCATCGCTAATACCAATAGCAGCTAACTCCTCTTTTGAAAAAGAAGCATGAGATATTTTTGCAGGTATTTCTACTCTTGAATCAGGACTACCAAAAGAGCACTTTTCTCCAAAAATTTTTGTATTTTCTATAAATTTTTCTGCAAACTCTTTGTTTATAAATTCAGCACAAAAAACTCCTGGAATATACTCCATTTGATATGTTGCAAGCTTATGTTGAGGATGTGACTCTAAACCTGGGTGCATAACTGCTTTTATAAAACTTTGTTTTTCTAAAAATTTTGCGATTTTTAACGAACTTTTTTGATGCTCTTCCATTCTTACTTTTAAAGTTGGAATCCCTAATGAAATCAAAAATACATCCATTGGATTTTGACTTCTACCATGTGCATTTGCATAGTAATGTAACTCATCTGCAAGTTCTTTTGTTTTTGCAACAATTGCACCAGCTACAACACTTCCATGTCCTGAAATATATTTAGTTGTAGAAAAAAGTGAGAAATCAGCTCCCATATCAAGTGGCCGTTGAGAAATAAAAGTTGCAAGTGAATTATCAACTGCAAATAAAGCATTATATTTTTTAGCTAATACTGAAACCATACCTAAATCAATAATTTTAAGGCCTGGATTTGTTGGAGACTCACATAAAACTAAATCAATTTTGTTCTTTTTTAAGATTTTTTCTAATTCTGGTTCACTTAAAAAATCAGCAAAATGTACTTTTATATTATATTTACCTTGAAAAACTTTCAGTAATCTAAAAGTTCCACCATAACAATCTGCTTCAACCAAAACTTCGGAATTTGCTTTTAAAACTGTTTCAAAAAGAAGTGATACTGCACCAATTCCTGTATGTGTACATACACAACCTGCTCCATTTTCAACATCAGCAAAAAGATTTTCTAAAACTTCTCTAGTAGGATTATCACTTCTAGTATAATCATAAACCTTTTCACCATCTTGTTTTTTTAAATCGAAAGTTCCTGTATTATATATAGGAAAGTGTGATGCACCGTATGGATCTTGTACCGTTGCAAAATCTTGAAGGTGAGATAATTTTGTCTCTAAATTTTTTTTCATAATAAGCCTAATAATTTTTTACACATTATATCTAAGGATTTATAATCATTTGATATAAGAAGAATAATTTTTATTTATAAAGGCTATTTATAGAAAAAATATTTAGAGTTTTTGACTCTAAATATTTCTAAATTGTTATTTTGCAGTAGAACAAGCAGATACACCTGGAGGTGTAGTAGGTTGAATAGAAGCATTTTCTGCTTTATCGCTTACCTCATCAATATAAGCAATTAATGTTTCAGCTGCTTTCATATATCTTTTTGCAGAAATTGATTCTGGATGGAAGTAAACAATAGGTTTACCATTATCTCCACCTTCTCGAATCGCTGGCTCAATTGGAAGATTTCCTAATACAGTTGTTCCATACTCTTTTGCCAAACCTTCACATGTTCCCATACCAAAAATATCTGATTCTGTATTACATGTAGGACAAATAAATCCACTCATATTTTCAACAATTCCACCAACTGGAATATGAAGTTTTTTAAACATATCTAAACTTCTTCTTGAATCATCAAGGGCAACATGTTGTGGAGTTGTAACATTTACACCACAAGTTACAGGAACACTTTGAGCTAAAGTTAATTGTGCATCCCCAGTTCCTGGAGGCATATCAATAAATAAAATATCTAATTCTTCCCATAAAATATCTCTTAAAAGTTGTTGGATTGCTTTCATAATCATAGCACCTCTCCAAATAAGAGCTTGTCCCTCTTCCATAAGTGAACCCATAGACATAATATCAACACCAAAAGCATGAAATGGTTTTGCCTTATTTCCTATTACTTCAACTTGTTTACCTTGTAATCCAAACATTCTTGGAATATTTGGTCCATAAATATCAGCATCTAAAATACCAACCCTTTTACCTTGCATTGCAGCAGCAACAGCTAAGTTTACTGTTGTAGTTGATTTTCCAACTCCACCTTTTCCTGAACTTACCATTACAAAGTTTTTAATTTGAGGTGCAATGTTTTTTCCACTTACACTATTACTTGTTTGTTTTGGAACTTCTGGTTTTTTTACTTGTAAATCTAAATTTGTAATACCAATTTCAGATAATACATTTTTAATATTTGTTCTTAATTCATGTTCAACTTCTTGAACACTTGAAGTTATTTCTACAAGTATATTTACCGTATCACCATTTAGTTCAACATTTTTAACAAAACCAAACTCTACGATTGATTTTGTAAAGCCTGGATAAATTACTTTTTCTAACTCTTTTTTTATATCAGCTACATTTGCCATCAATATTTCCTTGAGATTATTAAAATTTTTCGTATTGTATTTTAAATAGGATAATTTTTATCTTAATTAAAAATTCTACTTTTTTTACCATGATTTATAATTAATTTTACTTACTATTTCAAAACAATTATTATTTTCATTTATTGAAAACTCATGGCTATGACAACTCTTTATTTGCATTATTTCAATAATTTCTTCTGCTTTTTTCAAAGCTTCTTCTTTGTCATTGTATTCTAAAGTTTCATCAAATTTGAATCTTTTTATACAATGACAAGGTCTAAGAACTTTTACTTTCATAAAAAACTATTTTATACAGCTGCTGCCATTTCACTACCGTGATCTTCAACAATCTTCTGAGTTATTTTATATGAACAAAATTTTGGTCCACACATAGAACAAAATTCTGCTTCTTTAAATACATCTTGAGGAAGTGTTTCATCATGGTATTCTTTTGCTCGCTCTGGGTCTAAACATAGTTCAAACTGTTTATTCCAATCAAATGAATATCTAGCATCAGACATTTCATCATCAATATCTCTTGCACCTTTTCTACCCCTTGCAATATCAGCAGAGTGAGCTGCAATTTTATATGCAATAATTCCTTCTCTAACGTCATTTGCATTTGGTAAACCTAAATGCTCTTTTGGAGTAACATAACAAAGCATACTAGCCCCATGCCATCCTCCAACAGCTGCACCAATAGCTGAACTAATATGGTCATATCCAGCAGCAATATCCGTAGTAAGTGGTCCTAAGATATAAAATGGAGCTTCGTGACAATATTCACGCTCTAATTTCATATTTCTTTCAATTTGATTTAAAGGAACATGGCCTGGACCTTCAATCATAACTTGAACATCTTTTTCCCAAGCTCTTTTTGTCAATTCTCCAAGAACTTTCAACTCTGAAAGTTGTGCTTCATCAGACGCATCATATAAACATCCAGGTCTTAAACTATCACCTAATGATAATGAAACATCATACTTTCTACAAATTTCTAAAATATCATCAAAAGCATCGTAAAATGGATTTTCTTTATGATAGTGCATCATCCATGCTGCCATAAGAGAACCACCACGTGATACGATTCCCATTTTTCTTTTTGCAACATGAGGCATAAATTGTAATAAAAATCCTGCATGAATTGTAAAATAAGATACACCTTGTTGAGCTTGTTTTTCTAAAACTTTTAACATAGATTCAATTGTTAAATCTTCAATTTTATCTTTACAGTCATGTAATATTTGATACATAGGTACTGTTCCAATTGGTACAGTAGAATGTTCTATTACAGCTTCTCTAATAGAATCAAGGTCACCACCTGTACTCAAATCCATAATAGTATCGGCACCATGTTTTAAACAAACATCAACTTTTTCAATCTCACCAGCAATATCTGAAGCTAAAGCAGAAGATCCAATATTTGCATTAATTTTACAGCTAGATGCAATTCCAATAGCCATTGGTTTTAAATGTTTATGATTTACATTTGCAGGAATAATTAATCTTCCTCTTTCAATCTCGCTTCTAACTAACTCTGGATCTATTTTTTCTACTTTTGCAACATATTCCATATCAGGTGTTATAATGCCTTTTTTGGCATAATACATCTGAGTTCTTACTTCATCATTTTTATGATTGTCTAACCAATCTCTCATAAAATATTCCTATATAAAATTTTGGTTTGATTATATCAAGTTAAGTTTATAAAAACTTAATCTATTAAATTAATTTGATTTTATTAATCTTCTAAGTTTCATTTCTATATAATTTATAATTATCACATAGGATTTTTATGAACGAAGATTTTAATAACTCTACTTTTTCATTATCTACAAAAGAAGAATTTGAGAATCTTGAAGATACTGAAATATGTAAAATTATTGAAAAGTACAAAATTATAAAAACTGATGACAAACTTCTAAGTTCAGCTGAAACAAACTATGTAACGATTATTGAATACTTAGATTCGCTTTATTATTTAAAAAAAGATATTCCTGAAGATTTAGCTCAAATTATTACAAATCATATTTTTTTTAATAAATATCTAGTTTTATTTATTGGCAAAAAATTAGACAATATTTTAAAAAACGGTTCAGCACTTTTTTTTAAAGATATTAACTCAATTATAAATTTACTCTCTAGAGCAAAAAACTATAAAATTTTTAAAGATTATAACACTTTCAATTATGATGAAGTACAAAATCTATTTAGAGAATATGAAAGTTCACTACAAAATAATATAAATAATGAAGAACTTTTTGATGCAATTTTTGACTGTTATACTTCTCTTTTAAAAGTATATACAAAACTTTGTTTAATAAATTCTATTGACATAAAAAGAAAACAGACAATAAATCCTATAACTGATATTTTAACTGAAACAATCAATATGTTAAAATTTAGTACCAAATTAAAAGAAAAACATATAAACAACCTCAATAATATACTAGGTCAAATTCTTTATTACTTTTCTCATCTTCCTTTTATAGATTCAAAAGGTAAAGATTTAGACTACTTGATTGCCCAATATTTTTTATTGTTTGAAAAGATTAGTGATGGTTACTACACTTCAAAGGATACTAATTTTGGAGAAAATAGCAGTTTAAAAGAAGAAGAGTATTTTAGATTTAGAAGCAATTCCTCTTACTTATTTTTAATTATGCTAAAAAAACTTCATCAAGATTTTGGAAATGAGCAATATCTCAATAATAACTATTTTAAAAAATATATTAATCTATATGAGAAAAATTTTTCAGTATCTTTCTTAAACAATCAAGAACTAACCCTAGAGACTCTTACAGAAGGACTTCTTAATTCTTTAGCCTTATCATATATTACAGATGAAAACCATTTGGGAGAAATTAAAGAATATAGAATTGCAATTAATGATTTTATAATAGAATCAGATAATTTTAATATTCAAAATATAGAATCCATACACAACATCTTGTTATTAGCTGATAAACTTGATAAATACCATTATGTAAATATTGGTCAAACTTTGATAAATTCAAAAGCACTTAAAAATGATTATTATGAATTTTATAAATTAAAAACCCTTGATGTTATTTTAAATCATTTAACAAAAGAAACTAATTCTAAAGAGATAGAAAATCTTGTTAGAAACATCTATAAATATATAGAAAAGAATAAGGTTGCATCGCAACTTATGCCAATGTTTTCTAAACTTTACTTGAGTATCTCTTATTATTTTTCTAAACTCCATGACTTTGGTTTTATGAGAGAAGCAAGAGATATTTATTCTATGTTTATAAATATAAATGGCTTTGATTTACTTAAAAATGAGTACTCTTTTATCAATACAAATCTATTAAAAGAATTTGGTAAATTTCAATTAAGAGAACTTGATTTTTTTCGTGAAAATATAACTGATGACCATCTAATTTCACTTGGGAAAATAGGGATTAGAAACTATATAAAATATGGAGAGTTAAAAACCAAATATGAAATTAATAATGAGTTAGTAGAAATTACTAGCGATATTTTAAATACTAATAATTTGAATTATGAAAAATTAAACAGTCAAATATGTTCTTTATTAACCAACAAAATCTATTATGGAATTTGTGAAATTTCAATTTTAGGTCTTACTAGAAAAATATCATCAATCGTTGATGAAGGATATAAAAGACATCTTATTCCTATAGATGAAGAATATAGTATTCAATTTATTTTTCCTGCTATTTATGAAAATAACTTTAAATATATAAATAGCGAAAATGAAGATTTTATTGTTAACAATTTAAAAAATATTTTATCAAGTTATAAAAAAGAGAGTCAAACATTTACAAATAAAACTACTGGTCTAGAAAATATTCACAAGTTAAAATTAGATCTTTCAAATAAAAATGGTGAATTAACAATATTTATTCAAATTTTAGTGAAATCATTTAGTAAAATATCTCAAGAATCTGGATTTAAGGTAGGAGAGAAATATCTTCAAGCAATAATAAATAAAATTTCCACTTTAATCAATCAAGAGGACTCAATATATTATTTAAATGAGGGAAAAATTGGTATAATATTACAGAACAAGGATAATATTAATAGATTAATTGATAGAATATTGCAATTTAAAATAAATAAAAATGGTGAAGAAGTAGATACAGAGTTTGTTATTAGCGTAACCATTGCTCAATATGACATATATAACAAATCAGTAAATACATTAGATAAGGCAATAATAAGTAAAAATAATCTATTATTTTATGAAGAATAGGGAAATAAATGAAAAATGATATTATAGAAAAAATAGAATCGTTACCACCTTTACCAAATAGTGTTATTGAGTTGGAAAACTTTAGAAGACGACCAGATAAAGAGCCACTAGAACTTTTAAAAATTATAGAACAAGATCCACTTATAATTACTACACTTTTAAGAGTTTCAAACTCTGCTATGTTTGGATTTAGAAGTGAAGTAGAAACTCCAAGTCGTGCTGTTAATTTACTTGGAATAAACTTTACTATTTCTATTGCTTTGGGGTCAGTTGTTCAAGATTTAATTAAATCTAATCTATCTGCATATAGTATCTCTACAGATGATTTCTTAATGACCTGTAATTTAGCCTCAAATATTATTAATAATTGGGTTGGAGAAATTGACTTTGGATTAAAAGAAGAGTTATTATTGCCAGCATTTTTACAAGAAACAGGTAAATTTATTATTTCTGAACTAATTCAAGAACAAAATAAAGTTGATGAATTTCAAAATGCTTTAAAACAAAAAGATAAACTTCTATCAGAAATTGAAGAAGAGTTTACTGGTTTTTCTTGTTCAAGAATCACAGCAAATATATTTAAACACTGGAATTTAAGTCATAATCTTATTTTTACTATTGGATTTGTTGGAAATGTTGAACAATGTCCAGAAGAGTATAAAAGAAGAGTTAAAATTTTAGAAGTTGTTAAAATATTGACTGATATAAGAGAGCCACTAGGTGATGATTGTATAGAAAAAGCTCTGAATTTAGCTACTAAATATCAATTAGAAATTGACCCACTTGTTAGTGCTATTGATAAAATAAAAGCTAAAATTGAAGAAGAAGAATAGCAAATAAATAGCAATTAGTTTTATTACTTAAATTTTACATAAGTAACATACGGTATAATTTGTAACTTTTTTACACAAGGGGTTTTGTTGTCTAAAGTTACACTTTTAGTTTTATGTGCTGGTTCTTCTTCTAGATTTGGACTAAACTGCAAAAAACAATGGTTAAGAATAGAAAATGAACCATTATGGTTATTTGTTACGAAGAGAATAGCTTCATACTACGATTTTGATAAGATTGTTATTACTTCATCTCCAGATGAACTATCTTACATGAAAAATTTTTCCGATGATTATAGTTTTGTAAAAGGCGGTGAAACTAGACAAGAATCCATGTCAAATGCCTTAGAAACAATTGATTCTGAATATGTTATGGTTACTGATGTTGCTAGATGTTGTGTACCTAAAGATATTATTTTAGATATTATTTTAAATAAAGATAAAGCTTCATGTATTGTCCCTGTTTTAAATGTTGCAGATACTGTAATTTTTCAAAATGAAACAATTAATAGAGATGAAGTAAAACTCATTCAAACTCCTCAACTTTCAAATACAAAAGTTCTAAAAAAAGCTTTAGAAACAAGTGAATTCTTCACAGATGATAGTTCTGCTATTAAAAGTATTGGCGAATCTGTTTTTTATGTAAATGGAAATTTACAAGGTAATAAACTAACTTTTCAAGATGACCTTAAAACAATTGGTTGTTTAAAGCCACCATCTAAAAACTTTTTTACAGGTTTTGGAATTGATATTCATAGTTTTGAAAAAAACAAACAAATGGTTTTAGGTGGAGTAAAAATTGATTGTGAATTTGGTTTTAAAGCTCATAGTGATGGTGATGTATTAATCCACTCCGTTATTGATGCTTTACTTGGTGCTTGTGGAGCAGGAGATATTGGTGAATTTTTTCCTGATACAGATAATGCCTATAAAAATATTGACTCTAAAATATTACTTGAAAAAATTGTAAATTTTGTATATAGTGTTGGTTATGAGATTGTTAATGTAGATTTTACAATACTTGCACAAATACCAAAAATCAATCCTTATAAAATGGAAATAAAAAAGTCTATGGCACAACTTTTGAATATTGATTTACAATTTGTAAATGTAAAAGCAACAACAGCAGAAAAACTTGGCTTTGTTGGAAGAAGTGAAGGTGTTACAGTGCATAGTGTTGCAACATTAAAATATTTTGATTGGAAAAATTAATGAATATATTAATAATAGAAAATGAGATTTATTTAGCTCAAAAAGTTGTTTCAAGAATACTTGATGATGGTCACTCATGTGACTTTGTTGAAATATATAATGATAATCTCACTAAAGATTATGATATTGTTTTATTATCTACTTCACTTCCAAGTGATATGGTTAAAAAAACTATTCAAAAATACAAAGACTCTATTATAATTTTACTTGTTTCATATATAAGTGATGAAACCGTAACTGAACCTATAAATGAAGGTGCAAAAGATTATATTATGAAACCATTTATTATGGATGAATTAATTAGAAAAATTTATCATTATAAAGAGTGTAGACAAATGAAACAAGAACTCTCCACTTTAAAAACATATGTTGAGTTTTTACTTGAAGAGATAGACACTTCTGATGTTAATATTTCACACTCTTTACCTACATTAGTTGAAACAAACTCTCAAAGATGTACAGATAAACTTGCCTTTGAAATCTCTGCTGCATTAAAGCTTCCAATTAAATTTATTGCACTTACTAGCCCAACTTGGCAAAAAGAATTATCAACTATAACAAACAAAGAAGTTGTTTATCTAACTGATTATCATACTTTGAAAAAGAGTGCAAAAGAGAATGTTTGTATTGCAATTGAGCACAAAAATTGTGTTATTAGCTCTTTAGAAAAAGAAAATGATTTCCCTTTTAGTAAAATTGAACTTTTACGTCCTGATATGTTTATGTTAAATAACAATATTATGACCATAAATGATTATGTAAAAATGATGGTTATATCTTTTCAATCTAAATACCCTGATACTGAACTATCTAAAAAATTAGGAATTTCAAGAAAATCACTTTGGGAAAAAAGAAAAAAACTTGGAATTGAGAAGAAAAAATAATGAGAAAAGCTTTTTTAACTCTTTTTTATAGTGGTTTATCACCAAAAGCACCAGGTACTGTTGGTAGTTTTGTTGCCTTAATTATGGGAGTTGCACTCTTACAATTTGTTCATGAATCAACACTATTTTTACTTTGTTTACTTATTTCTGCTATTGCAGTAAAACAAATTGATATTTATGAAAAAGAAGTAGGAATTCATGATGGTAAAGAGATTGTAATTGATGAATTAGCGGGTATGTGGCTTGCTCTTTCCATATGTGGAATTACAAATGAAAATATTTTTTATCTGGCACCATTAGCTTTTTTATTTTTTAGACTTTTTGATATTTGGAAACCTTCAATAATTGGGAAAATTGATAGAGATGTAAAAGGTGGTTGGGGTGTTATGGGTGATGATTTATTAGCTGGACTAGCAGCTGGTATTGCAGCATCAGGAACCTATCAACTTATTGAAAAGTTTATACTATAAATTAGTATAACTTTTTATTCATCTGTACTATTTTTTGTGATAACTCAATAATAACATTTTTATAAAATTTTGAAATACTTGTTTGTTCTTTAAAATCTCTAATTTTAAAAGACAAAACTAAAGTATTTGATTCACCTGCTTCAACAGTTGCACTTCTTGGTTCACCAGTTAATCTCATCATTTCACCAAATAATGCAGGTTTATCTATTCTAGCTATTCTTATGCTTGACTTTGAATCAACCTCTTTTTTTTTGTTTATGTTAAGTTGTCCTCTTAATAAATAGTAAATATGATTTCTTGTTGTTTCACCCTCATGAAATATAATCTCTTTATTTTTATAGGTTATTATTTTTACTTCAGTAATTATCTCTTTTATTTCATCTTTTGTCAAAATAGAGAAAAAAGGAATTTTGGGACTTAATTTAAGTAGCATTTCCATTGCATCAATTTCAAATTCTTGAGGTTCTGATTTTTCATTTATAGTTTCAGTTTTTTCTAATTGCTCTATTTGACTTTCTAAAGTTTCCATATTTTCCTTTAAAAATACAATTTGCTGTATTTTTATTCTTCACTTTATGAAGTGAAGAATAGATTATTTAACTATATCCGCGAACTGTTTGAAGATATATTTTGACTCATGTGGACCAGGACTAGCTTCTGGGTGATGTTGAACAGAGAAAATATCTTTATTTTTATATTTAACACCTTCAATAGTATTATCAAATAAATTCATATGAGTAACATCTGCTATTTCAATTATATTATCAGGAACATTATAATTATGATTTTGAGCAGTAATTTCCACAACTCCATTATTTGCAACAGGATGATTTCCTCCATGCTGACCAAATTTTAGTTTATATGTATCATAACCATGAGCTATAGATAACATTTGATGTCCTAAACAAATAGCAAACATTGGTATATTTGCATTTATTAGTTTTTGTACTTGCTCTTTCTCTTTTGTTAATGTTAGTGGATCACCTGGACCATTAGATAAGAATATTCCTCCTATCTCTTTTGCTTCAAATCTAGCTATTAAGTCATCAGCTTGAAAAGATGAAGGAACTACTTCAACTTCAAGACCTGATTCAACTAATTCATTTAAAATATTTCTTTTAACACCAAAATCTATAACAACAACTTTTTTATCACTCATGACTGCCTTGTTATATCTTTGCTTTTGGTGATTCCATGCACCTTTTTTATGTACATATGCCTCTTTTGTAGAAACTTGCTCTATATAATTAATATCTTCTATTCTTGGACTTGCAGCTAGTTGTTTTGCAAGTTCATCTTTATTAGAAATTTCTGTTGATGCTATCATCATCATAGCACCTTCATCTCTAATCATTTTAGTTAAATATCTTGTATCAATATCTTTTATACCAAGGACATTATGCTCTTTTAATAATGAATCTAAATCTCCTTCAGCTCTATAATTAGAATACTCATGGTGATAATTTCTAACTAAAATACCTTTACAGTATGCAGTTTTACTTTCCATATCATCTTTATTTACGCCAACATTACCAATTTCTGGCATAGTAAAAGTAACAAATTGTCCTGCATAACTTGGATCTGTTATTATTTCTTGATAACCTGTTAAAGATGTATTAAATACAATTTCTCCAACTGTTGTACCTTTCGCACCAAAAGAATTAGCTTCTAGAAATGTTCCATTTTCTAAATATATCCATACTTTTTGCATATTACATTAACCCTCTTTTTATTAACTCTTCTTCATATAATCTATGATAAACAATATCGTACTCTTCTGTACCTGGTATTAATTTTCTTTTGTAATTTTTAATTTTCTCAAACACAGCATCATCAGCTTTTTCGAAACCTTTTAAAAATTCACTAATTGAATTGAAAATTACATTTTTTACTTGGTTATCAGACACAGTATAATGTATAAAGTCCTCTTCCCAAAGAAAATCTAATAATTGGTGAGAAATATCAGAATATCTATCATCATTATTAAGTATTACACCAAACTCGTTAGCAAGCCTTTTTTTAGTCATCCAAAAAAGTTGTCTATAATCGGCATTTAAATACTCTATTTCTTCTTCTTGTTCAGCCAATATTTCAGCAACTTTTTCATCTAAATCATGCTCTTTTTCAATATCTATATCTAAAATTCTCTCTATTTCAGCAGTAATTTCATCTCTAGTTTTTCTTACTTCAACAAATTCACAATTTACAAGATCTCTTGAAATTCTTCTTGAGATGTAAGGTGTATGATGTAATTTCATTCTCATAAATATTATCCTCTAATTATAGTATCGTCTCTCTCTGGTGATGTAGAGATTATACCTACTTTTACACCAGTTAATTCTTCAATTTTATTTATATATTTTTTTGCATTTTCAGGTAAATCTTCAAATTTTCTAGCACCTGCTAAATTATCCCAACCATCAAACTCTTCATAAATAGGTTTAACGTTATTTAAATCAGATGGCATATAATCTATTCTTTTTCCATCTAAATCATATGCTACACAAATTTTAACCTTAGGAAAACCATCAAGTACATCAAGTTTCATTAAAGATAATTGGTCACAACCATTCAATCTAGCAGCATGTTTTACCGCAATCGCATCAAACCAACCACATCTTCTACCTCTTCCAGTTGTAACACCTACTTCTTTACCTATATCTGCGATTTTTTGACCATCTTCTGTAAAATCTTCTGAAGGAAAAGGTCCATTTCCAACTCTTGTAGTATAAGCTTTTACTATTCCAGTTACAATACCTATATCTTTTGGTGAAATACCCAACCCTGTACAAGCTCCTGCACTTACACAAGATGATGAAGTTACATAAGGATATGTCCCATGGTCAATATCAAGTAAAGTACCTTGAGCACCTTCTAACAAGATTTTTTTATCTTTATCTATTGCATCCCAAATCATATTTGTCGTATTTGCAATAAATGGTTCTAATTTTTCTTTATATGAAGTTAATAATTCAATTAACTCCTCTTTATTTGGTGTAGCAATTTCTAAAACATCAAAAATAGCTTTATTTTGTTCAAAATAGTCAACTATTCCATTTGCTAGTTTACTTGGATTTAAAAGTTCCCCTACTCTAAAACCTGTTCTACTAATTTTTTCTGCATATGCTGGTCCAATTCCTTTTCCAGTTGTTCCAATAGCTTTGTCACCTTTTAGTCTCTCTTTTGCTTGATCAATTAAAGCATGATAAGGAAGATTTAAATGTGCTTTATCAGATATGAAAAGTCTTCCTTCTAAGTTCTCAAATTGTTCCATCTCTTTTATAATTGACTCAGGACATAATACAACTCCATTACCAATAATATTTATTGCTTTTGGATTTAAAACACCTGATGGAATTAGGTGTAAAGCATATCTAACACCATCAACCCAAATAGTGTGTCCTGCATTATGACCACCTTGAGACCTACAAACCACATCATAATTTTGAGCAAGCATGTCAACCATCTTGCCTTTTCCTTCATCTCCCCACTGGATTCCTACAATTAAATCAGCCTTACTCATTCCCTCAATCCTCTAATATTTTTAATAAACTATCTGTATAAAGTGCAAACCCCAATGAACTAATTCCATCAGCGCTATATTTTCCACCTTTACATATTACAAAGTTATTTTGGATAACTCTAAAATAAACATCATCATAATATTTTAAACTTCCATGGTATAAAGGTGCAATAACCAAATTATCATAATCAATTTGAGATGCAGTATTTAAAAGTTTTTCTAAATGTTTTTTTATCTCATTTGGAACTAATGATACAACGCCTCTTAGGTCATCAATACTCTTAACTCTAATTAATGAATTTAGCCAAGCTATATCCAAATCAAAAAGCTGTGCTATTTCACCATTTTTAAATAACTCAATATCAATATTTAACTCTTTTGCAACAAGTTTTGGGATATTGATGTTTGATAACTGCAAAATTGGTTGAACATCAACACTTCTTAAAATATTTGCTGTTAAATTTAAAATATCACCTATATTATCATGGTCAATCCATTCACAACCAATTTGATAATGTTCTTTTGATGGATATGAAAACACAGGTTGAACATAAAACCACTTTTTATGTGTAGTAGTTCTTCCTAATCTTTTCGTAATAATTCTCACCACATCTAAAGTAGAATCTGCTCTCAAAGAGACTTGATTATTTTGAATATCAGAAAAATTAATTAATTTTTTCTCATCAGCAATTGCTTGATGTTGAGAATACGAAAAATTTGGAGTAACGATCTCTTCAAAATTATTTTCATATAAAATATCACTAATTTTATTTTCAAGTTCTCTTTTTAGTTTGGCTGTTTTTCCAAAATAAAGACGACTTCCTTTAGGTATTTCGTGTTCAAAAATCATTAATTACCTTTAAAAGTTACAGTTGCAAATACTTTGTTTGCCGTTCCATCAAATTCTCTTAATCCCAATTCATCCATTGCAAGTTCTATTGCATTTACTGCCCATGAAGCTTCAAAATCTTCTACAAGTCCCATATGATTGATTCTAAAAATAGAATTTTTAATATGATCTTGTCCACCTGCAATATTCACATCATATTTTGTTTTCAAAATTTTTCTAATAGCTGGTGCATTTTCAGTATAAACTGTTGTCATAGCATCAGCAGGTGTGTTAGGATAAATCTCACAACCTATAGCTTTCAAAGCTTCTCTTGTTGCTTTTGCTCTTAAAGCAGTTTTTTCATATAACTTTTCAAATCCACCATTGTTTTTTAAGTATGCTAAAACTTCTCGTAGTCCAATAATCAAAGTAGTAGCTGCTGTCCAAGCTGTTGTATTTGTTTTTTGTACTTTGATTTCTGTTGCTAGATTAAAGTAAAAACCTTTTGCATTACTTTGAATTTTGGCAACTGCTTCATTGCTTAATCCAATCATTGCAAGTCCAGGAGGAAGCATAAGTGCTTTTTGACTTCCTGTAATTACAGCATCTAAATTTGTAGTATCAATTTTTTCAACACCAATTGCAGTAATTCCATCTGCAACAACCATAATATCTTTATTTAATGCTTTTACTGCTTTTGCAATTTCTTCAACAGGATGTCTTAAACCTCCTGCACTTTCACAAATTTGAATAAATAAAGCATCTATATCGTTATCATTTTTTATAGCTTCAATAACTTCTTCAACGCTAACAGGAGTGTTCCATTCATTTGTTATTTCTGTATATGAAATATCAAAAGCTTTACAGATTTTTCCAAATCTCTCACCAAACTTCCCTGAGTTAATAGTAAGAGCTTTTTTACTTGTCAAATTAGTAACACATGCTTCCATAGCACCTGAACCACTTGATGCAAGCATCACAACTTCATCCATTCCAAAAATTTCTAATAATAATTCTCTAGTTTGTCCAAAAATAGATTCAAACTCTGGTGTTCTATGATG
Source organism: Arcobacter sp. (assembly GCF_050300555.1). Lineage (NCBI taxonomy): Bacteria > Pseudomonadati > Campylobacterota > Epsilonproteobacteria > Campylobacterales > Arcobacteraceae > Arcobacter > Arcobacter sp. Next base: position 217,302 of record NZ_JBNKXY010000002.1, on the reverse strand, counting down.
AATTGTAATATCAGCCATCGCTTTTCTTACAAATTCTGGTACTGGAGTAGGACCTGGAGTCAATAACATTTATTTTCCTTAATTTTCTTTCATTTGAGTAAAACGGTAAATTGTATCTAAAAATAGATTATTAAATGGTTAAACATAAATTTTCAAATTTGTTAACTTTGTTTAACTATAAACTTGTCAAAAGTAATAGATAAATTTAAATAAAAGAGATATAAAAGTACTAAAAATAAAAAATATTGTAAAAAAAAGCCAACTATAAAGATTGTTTTAAAAGCCTATTTTTAGGTAAATTTTAAAAATATTTACTTTTTTTCTTGACATTTATTACTAATTAGTATTATAATTCCAATAGGAGTTATGAAATGAATACAAATAGTTTAATAAGTTACGGAGAAAGAACAGACAAGGCTATGAAAACTTGGATTCAGATTTCCAAGACATACAATCGTTTTTTCAATGAAGAGTTAAGATATTTTTCAGGTCATGACTTGACGTTCAACCAGTTTAAAGTATTAGAAGTTCTTTATCACAGAGGTAATTTGACAATAGGTGCCATAACAAAACTAACTATGAGTACACCTGGAAATATTACAGTTGTAGTAAAAAATTTAAAAAGAGATGGGTGGATTACTTCTTTAGTTGACCCAGAAGATAAAAGAGCAAGTATCTTATCTATCACCCAAAAAGGGAAAGATAAAATGATCTCATTATTTCCAGAACATGCAAAAAATATCCATGATTATATGGGTGTTTTAAGTGATGAAGAATTGACAACTTTATATACATTGTTAAAAAAAATCTATAAATCTTAGATTTTTTTTCAAAAATTAATACTAACTAGTAAAAAAGGAAGAAAAATGAAATTAGTAAAATTAGGATTAGCTTCAATTTTAACAGCAACTGTGCTATTTGCAGGAACATATAACGTAGATGCAAGTCACTCAAATGTAGGATTTAAAGTAAAACACTTAATGATTTCAAATGTAACAGGTAAATTTGATAAATTTAATGGTTCTTTTGTTTTTGACGAAAAAACAAATATGCTAAAAAGCTTAAAAGGTGAAGCAGAAGTTGCTTCAATAAATACTGAAAATGAAAAGAGAGATGGTCACTTAAAATCAGCAGATTTTTTTGATGCAGCAAACTTTCCAAAAGTAACTTTTACATTAGATAAAATTGATAATGACAAAGCTTATGGTAAATTAACTATGAGAGGTGTTACTAAAGCTGTTGAATTAGATTATGAAAATAATGGAACTATAACTGACCCATGGGGAAATAAAAGAGTTGGTTTAGGATTAAGTGGAAAAATCAATAGAAAAGACTTTGGACTTAGTTGGAACAAAACATTAGAAGCTGGTGGAGTAGTTGTAGGAGAAGATGTTAAATTAGAAATTGAAGTTGAAGGTATCTTAGCTAAATAATTAGCCAAAGACAAAATCCACAAAGTCCCTTAAAAAGGGACTAAAGGAATATAAATGTTACCAAGTATATATATTTCACACGGAAGCCCATCACTTGCTTTAATGGAAAATAGTACAACAAATTTTTTAAAAAATCTCCCAAAAAGCTTTGAGACTCCAAAATATATCTTGGTAATATCTGCCCATTGGGTAACTAATAATTTAAAAATTTTATATGAAGATAAACCTTCAACAATACATGATTTTTATAATTTTCCTAGAGAACTTTATGAATTAACTTATGAAGCTCCAAGTAGTAAAGAAAAAAATGATGAAGTTATAGAGTTACTTCAGTCAAATAAAATAGAGATACAAAAAGAGTATTCCAGAGGTGGTTATGATCATGGAGTATGGTCACCACTTAGTTTTTTATATCCAAAAGCAGATATACCAATAATACAAATCTCTTTACCAATAAGTTATGATGTAAAAGAATTAATCTACTTGGGTGAAGTTTTATCTCCTCTAAGAGATGATACTTTAATTGTTGCTAGTGGTTCAATTACGCATAACTTAAGAGATATGATTTGGGATGAAAACTCAACAAAAATAAAACCTTATGCAAAAATATTTAAAGATTGGGTTGTTGAAAAAATAGAAAATGCAGATGTTGATTCTTTAATTAATTATAAAAAAGAGGCTCCATATTTATCACTCAATCACCCTAGTTTGGAACATTTTCTACCTCTGTTTGTAAGTTTAGGTGCATCAAAAAACAAAGTTGGGAAATCATTACATGATGTTTATATGTATGAAAATCTATCTATGGATACTATATTATTTAAGGAATAAATTATGATATTAAAAGGAACAAAATAGTGTTAAAAAAACTTTTAAAGCAAAATATGGGAACTTCAAATTTAGGATGGCTAGAGAGTCAATTCCATTTTAGTTTTGCAGAATATAGAAATCCTAGTAATATAAATTTTGGTGTATTAAGAGTCTTAAATGATGATATCGTACATCCTAATAGTGGTTTTGATACTCATCCCCACTCAAACATGGAAATCATATCTTATATTGTAGATGGTGAAATTACCCATAAAGATTCCATGGGAAATAGTGAAACTCTTACACGCGGTGAAGTTCAGTATTTAAGTGCAGGAGATGGTATTTTTCATAGTGAGCATAATCTTAGTGCAACTACTGATTTAAGATTATTACAAATATGGATTATACCACCAAAAGCTGGAATGCCAAGACTTTATGGTTCTAAAAAATACTTAAAAGAAGAAAGAGAAAATAAACTATTAAATATAGTATCATCTCAAGATGGAAATTCAGAAATCAAGATTTATCAAGATGTGAATTTTTATGTAAGTGAATTAGAAAAAGAAAAAAGTTTAGACTTTACTCTAAAAGAAAAAAGACAAGTCTATTTTGTACAAATAGAAGGTACTTCAACTATTAATGGCATCGAGATAAATGAAAGAGATGCTATGGAAATAACAAAAGAAAATAGTATTCATATAAAAGCAATTACAGATTCTCATTTTCTATTTATAGAGATGGAAGAGGCATAAAAAAAGGCAAGTTCAAAGAACTTGCCTTTTTTTATTTGAAGATAAAAGACTAGATAAACTCTACACCTTTATTACCTTCAGCTATTTCACCAATAACATAACCATCAGTATTTGCTAAAACTGCATCAACATTTGCAGGATTTACAACTAAAACCATTCCTACACCCATGTTAAATGTTCTATACATCTCTTCTAATTCAACATAATCAGACATAAATTGAAAAATAGGTAATACTTTGATTTTATCTCTATGTACTACTGCTTTGAAATTATCTGGTAAAACTCTTGGTAAGTTTTCCGTAATACCACCACCTGTAATATGAGCTAAAGCATTAATTTTGTCTTTATTAGCTTTGAACTCTTTTACATAAATTCTTGTTGGTTCAAGTAATACATCTTTTAATGGTTTTCCTTGAAAATCATCATCTAAAGACATCCCAAGTTTTTCTAAAAGTAATTTTCTTACTAACGAAAATCCATTTGAGTGAACACCAGAAGATGGAAGTGCGATTAAAGTATCACCTACTGAGATTCTTTCGATTCTATTTAATTCATCTTTTTCTGCAATTCCAACACAAAAACCAGCTAAATCAAAATCACCCTCTTTATACATACCTGGCATTTCTGCTGTTTCTCCACCTACAAGTGCACATTCACTTCTGATACACCCTTCAGCAATTCCTTTTACAACATCTGTTGCTTCATCCACTTCAAGTTTTGCAGTTGCGTAATAATCTAAGAAAAATAGTGGTTCACCAAAGTTACACAACAAGTCATTTGTACACATAGCAACTAAATCTATTCCAACTGTATCAAACTTTTTAGAATCAATTGCTAATTTTAATTTTGTTCCAACACCATCAGTTCCTGAAAGTAGTACTGGTTTTTTGTAACCACTTGGTAACTCAAAGGCACCTGCAAAAGAACCAATTCCTCCAAGTACCCCAGGAATCATTGTTGATTTTACTAAGGGTTTAATATTTTCAACAAACTGATTTCCCGCATCAATATCTACACCAGCATCTTTGTAACTAACTGTGCTCATTCTTCACCTTTTTTTTTGCAATTAAAATAATTATCTTTTATTAATTTAAAAATTTTTCGCTATTATATCGAAAATTTAATAAAATAAAAGGACTGATAATGTCAAGTATTGAAAACAAAAATTTCAGCTTTAATGAAATGATTGTTCATGTTCCTTTGTGTACACACAAAGAACCAGAAAATATCTTAGTTATAGGAAAGTGTGACGAAGAGTTAAAAGCTGAAGTTGCAAAGCATAAATTAAATGTAGAATATGGAGATATTTCTTTATTAAACTCTAAAAATGAAAAAAATATTGATGTAATAATTTTAACAGATATAAATATAGATGAAATGATTTTAGCAAATATTCAAAGAGTTTTAAAAGATGATGGTTTAATTTCATATAAAACAGATAGTTATTCTAAAGATGCCAATAAATTAAAACATGATTTAACAATAACTGGAGCTAATTTTTGGATTTGTATGCCATATAGTTTTGGACATACAACTTGTATTTTAGCATCAAAAAAATATCATCCAACAGCTGATATTGTATTACAAAGATCTGATTTATTAGTTGATTTAAACTACTATTCTACAGAGATTCATCAAGCATCTTTTGTATTCCCAACTCATATTCAAAAAGACTTAACAGGTATTGCAAAGCGATAAGCTTTGTAATACCAAAATTCATCCACCTTTAAAATTAATCAATTTTATTGTAAAATCTAATAATGAATAACAAAACATTTAAATATGCTATTGCATTAACAGGTGGTATAGCCACAGGTAAAAGTACCGTTTGTAGTCTTTTTAAACTACATGGATTTTTGACAATTGATGCAGATAAAATAGCTCACAAACTTTTGGATATACATAGTGCAAAAATAGCCTCAATGTTTGGGGAAGAGTATGTTGAAGATGGTAAAGTTTTGAGAAAAAAATTAGGTAAAATCATATTTTCAAATAAAGAAAATAAAGAAAAATTAGAGAGTTTTATACACCCTTTGATTGCAAAAGAGATTGAAAAAGAGTCTGTGATTTTTGAAGAGCAAGGGAAACCTTACTTCATAGATATACCTCTGTTTTATGAAAAAATGAATTATCCTATTAAAAAATCTTTAGTAATATATACTCCAAGGGATATACAAATAAAAAGATTGATGGAAAGGGATAATATTGATGAAGAAGAGGCAAAATTAAAAATTTCAAATCAAATGGATATAGAAAAGAAAAAAGAGTTAGCAGATTTTGTAATTGACAACTCAACAAATTTAAAAAACCTTCAAAAAGAGGTTGAACGAGTTATAGGAGAAATTATATGACTTATACAAAATATAGTGCAAGTGGGAATGATTTTATAATTTCTCACTCATTTTTGGAAAAAGATTTTTCACAAGATGCAATAAAACTTTGTAATAGAACGGAAGGAATTGGTGCAGATGGATTTGTGGTACTTATTCCTACTAATGATGCTGATTTTAAATGGTTATTTTACAATAGTGATGGAAGTGATGCAGCCATGTGTGGAAATGCAACAAGAGCTTGTGCCCACTATGCTTTTAATAATGGCTTAGCCTCAAATAAAATGCAGTTTTTAACGGGTGCTGGAAAAATTGAATCAATTGTAAATGGAAATATTGTTGAAACACAAATGACTAAACCAGTTGTACTAAAAGAAGAGTTTGAGCAGGAAGGTTTTACTTGGTATTTGATTGATACAGGGGTTCCACACTTAGTTACTATTGTTGATGATTTAGAAAAATATGATCATGATTTATGTGCAAAAATGAGATATGAACACAATGCAAATGTAAACTTTGCAAAAATTGAAGATGGAAAAATATTTGTTCGAACATATGAAAGAGGCGTTGAAGGTGAAACTTTAGCTTGTGGAACTGGTATGGTTGCTTGTTTTATAAGAGCAAATAACTTGGGGCTTGTAAAAGATACAACTTATGTATATCCAAAAAGCAATGAAGAATTAACTCTTAGCTTAAAAAATGGCAACTTATTTTTTAAAGGTGCTGTTAAAAAAGTATTTGTAACAGAAATTTAGTGCGAAAATGAAGAAAATTTTATTTTTATTTTTTATAACACTTTGGATAACTAATAGTTTTGCTAAAACTATTGGTTTTCCAGAACATTATTACAAAATTAAAAACTCAACCATAAAGAAAAACTATTTTTTTGATTATTTATACCCCTATATTGTTGAGGCAAATAAAAATATATTGATAGATAGAAAATTTATACTCTCTATGAAACTAAACAAACATTTATCCAAAAGACCAAAAAAAATCAAAAGACTTTTTCAAATAGCCCAAAAATATAAAATAGAGAATCCATATGATTATCCTACTTTATTAAAAAGAGTTGATATTGTTCCACCATCTATGGCTTTAGCACAAGCTGCAGTTGAAAGTGGATGGGGAAATAGTCGTTTTGTTAAGGAAGGAAATAATTTATTTGGGCATTGGACATATGGAAATAAAGGCATGGTTCCTTTAAATAGAGATCCTAATGCTACCCACTTAGTAAGAATATTTAATTCTTTTGAGGAGTCAATCTCTGCATATATGTTGAATCTAAATAGAACAAAAGCTTATTATATATTTCGATTAAAAAGATTATTACTTAGAGAATCTAATCAAAAAATATCAGGCTTAATTTTGAGCCAAACAATGATAAACTACTCAACAATAAAAGAAAAATATTTAGCCATATTAAAAAGCATGATTATTAAAAATGATCTACAAAAATATGATAAAAAATTTTATAACAATTTAAAAAAGGAAAAAAATGAAATTTAGTGCTCCCTTAAAATCTGATTCAATCAAGATTATGCTACTCGGTAGTGGTGAATTAGGTAAAGAAGTTATTATCGAGGCTCAAAGATTAGGTATTGAGACAATTGCTGTTGATAGTTATAATAATGCCCCTGCTCAGTTAGTGGCAAATAAAGCATATACAATCAATATGAAAAATAAAGAAGAGATTTTAGATGTAATTAGAAAAGAAAAACCTGATTATATCTTACCTGAAGTTGAAGCAATAAATATCGATGCTTTATTTACAGCTGAAAAAGAAGGTTTTCATGTTATTCCAAATGCAGAAGCCGTAAATAAAACTATGAATAGAAAAAACATAAGAGAATTTGCAGCTGAAGAGCTTGGATTATCTACAAGTAAATATAAGTTTGTAAAAAGTTTTGATGAACTTAAAGATGCCGCTAATTATATAGGTTTTCCTTGTGTAATTAAGCCTGTTATGAGTAGTTCTGGACATGGACAAAGTATCGCTAAAAGTGCAAAAGATTTAGAGAGTTCTTGGGAAATTGCAAAGGAAGCTAGGGGTGATGCTAGTGAATTAATTGTTGAAGAATTTATAAAATTTGATTATGAAATTACACTTTTAACAGTAAGAAATGAAAAACAAACTATTTTTTGTGAACCAATAGGTCATATTCAAAAAGATGGTGATTATATCTTTTCATGGCAACCAATGAATATGAGTACAATTGCAATTAAAAAATCAGAAGAAATAGCTAAAAAAATTACTGATGGACTTGGTGGTAGAGGTATTTTTGGTGTTGAACTATTTGTTAAAGGTGATGATGTTTATTTTTCTGAAGTAAGTCCAAGACCTCATGATACAGGTATGGTAACTATGATTACTCAATCTCAAAGTGAATTTGCACTTCATGTAAGAGCGGTACTTGGATTACCTTTAAATTATATTCAATATGGAGCAGGAGCAAGTGCTGCATATAAAGCTGTATCTGATACATTTAACCCAATTATTGATATCAAAGATGAAGCATTTAGTGATAAATCATTTGTAAGAGTTTTTGGAAAACCACAATCACATGTGGGAAGACGAATGGCTGTTGCACTAACTTTTGACAAAGATTCAAGTGATAAAGCACTTAAAAATGCAAAAGAGATAATTAAAAACTTCTCTGATTGTTAAGAAAAAAGAGTTCTTTTTATAGAACTCTTTTACTATTTAAAGGCTTTTAAATCTGATCTTAAAGCTAACTCTTGAGGATAAGGATTTAAAAATTTTTGCTTTTTTAAATACTCTATATCATATCTATTTATAAAAATATTAAACATCTTCACAATAGTAATTAAAGGGACTATTCCATCTTTATATTCATCCATGGTAAGAAGTAATAACTCTTTTTCCTCTTTTAAAATATGTTTTTTGAAATAGCCAAAAATATGTAGCAATACATTAAAAGTTTTCTTTATACTACTTTTTTCACTAATTGCTTTTAAAAAATTTTCTCTATACTCATCTAAAATCTCTTCTAAATGTTTTTTCTCATGATTTGCCACAATATTTCCTAGCTCTTTATAAAACTTTTGTGATTTGGCATAAATAAGATATTTATATGAAGAATGAAACTCAACTAACTCACCTTTTGTTGGTTTATTTTTCAAAAATTCATGTAAATCTTTATATGCAAAAACTTGCATTAAAAAGTTTTCTTTTAGCCAAGGGTCATTAAGTCTTCCTTCTTCTTCAACTGGTAAATAAGGATAAAACTCTTTTATTCTTTTTGCAAAAAGGCCTACACCTTCTTTTATACTTGGAGCATTTTTCTCTTGATATACTTTTACTCTTTCCATTCCACAAGTTGGTGATTTTGATTTTAATATAAATCCACAAATATCATCTTTTGCTATTTTTTGAGCACAAAATACTGAAATATCATCTAATTGCTTAGTAACATCTTTTGAGCCATCACTTGTAGTAACTTTTATATCATCACCATTTCTAACTAATCTTATTGTTTCTCTAGGTGAGCCAAATATCATATCTTCAGGACAATAAGGAACTATTTCAAAATATTTTTGAAGAATATTATATACAAAGGCATCCTTTGAGTGAGCACCATCATATCGACAAAGATTTCCTATTAAACATGAAGATATCCCTAGTTTCATAATCTTTCCTTACTTTTTTATAAATGATTATACATTAATTCAAAATATTTTCATGCAATACAATCCACTTTCTATAATATTATTTAATTAAATAATATCATTTTTAATGATAGAATATAAAAAGAAGATTATTTTTCAATATAAAGTACCCTCTAGGATAAACAAATGAATATTCAAAAGCTTCTACTTACACTCTTGATTTCTTCTTTGCTATTTTTAAATGCAAATGAAACCAATCAAAAAACCCCTATCAAAAAAAAAGTTGTATATTTAGTCTCTGATATAAGTATCCCATTTTGGAAGATTATGGCAAAAGGGATAGAAGAAGAAACTGCTTTATTACATTATGATTTTGAAGTATTAGATGCTAAAAAAAGTGCTAAAAAAGAGCTGGAAAATACTATAAAAGCAATCAATGGAAAAGTATCTGGGATACTTGTTTCTCCAACAAATTCATCAGCTTGCGTAACTATTTTAAAACTTGCAAAAAAAGCAAATATTCCCGTTGTTGTTGCAGATGTAGGTACTGATGGTGGAGAATATGTATCTTATATCTCTTCTAATAATGTAGATGCAGCATATAAAATAGGTAAATTTCTTACAAAAGAAATGAAAGAAAGAGGTTTCCAAAATGGAAGAGTTGGGATTATAGCACTTCCTCAAAAAAGAATAAGTGGAAGAGACAGAACAATAGGATTTTTGAAAGCATTGGAAGAATCTAAAATAAAAAATGCTGATTTAAAACAACTTATCAAATGGGATGATGAAGAGACTTATCAATATATAAAAAATATGCTCGAAAAACATCCAGATATAAATGCAATTTGGATGCAAACATCAAATACTTATGCGGGAGCAATAAAAGCGATTAATGAATCAGGAAGAAAAGATGAAATAATACTTATGACTTTTGATGCAGAAGCTGAATTCTTAAATCTTATTCCCAAAGATATAATTACAGCAGCAGTTATACAACAGCCATACTTGATGGGAAAAACTGCTCTATTGCAATTAGATAATTATCTAAATGGAGTAAAAGTACAAAAAAATATATATAGCCCTACACTTATTATTTCAAAAGAAAATATCAAAAAAAATCTAGAAAATGTTAAATTAAATGTTTTGGGTAATGAAATAAAATAGCATGAAAAATAGCACAGAAAATAAACCTAAAATATCATTATTTTTAACTCTTGCTATAATTATAATTATTACAGTTACAACAATTTTAACCATAAATGCTACTTATACTTATCAACATACTAAAAGTAAACTTCTAACTGAAATTAGAGAAAACTCAAAAGAGATACTTTTTTCACTAAAAAGTAATATAACAAATTTAATCACCTCTTATTCTATAAACGAATACGACAAACTTATTTTAAATGAGATTAAAAATAAAGACATATTTGCCATAGTTGTAGAAGATTATAATATGGGTAAAATCATGGGACAAAAAGCTTATATTACGGGTAAAATTAAAAACTCGGAATTGAATCCTATTGATTATAATTTTAAAGACGAAAAACAAAATACAGAATTAAAAAATTGTTTTTTTTATGACACTATTAGTATCGTAGATTTAGATGATCAATTAATAGGTACTGTAAGTATTTATATAACAGATAAGCTAATTAATAATGAACTTTCAAAAATAATTAGAGATACATTGTTTAATACAATTTTATTATCTATTTTATTATTTTTATTCCTTTTTATAATGATTCAATATTATATTTTAGGACCTATATCAAATATCATAAAAGTCATAAATAATAATGATATAAATGGAATACCTAAAACTCTAATTCCAAGTTCTAATAGTAAAGAGATTTTTGAACTTTCAAATAGTATGAATTTGATGATAAAATCCATAAAAGATTCAAGAGAAACGTTAGAAAAAAATGAACACAGACTGGAATACCTTTTAGAATTAAGCCCTATAGCAATTAGAATTGCTAAAAATAATGGAGAATATGTAATTTTTGCAAATAATGCGTATTCTAAATTATTAAAAGAGAAAAAAGAAACAACTGGTGGAAAAAATCCTAAAGATTATTATGTCGATAAATCTATATATAAAAATATAATAAAAACTTTAAAAGAAAACAAACACATTTATAATTTATTGGTTGAGCTTAAAATAGAAAATAAAACTACTTGGGCACTAGCTTCATATATGAATATTGAATATGATGGAGAAAAAGCAATTATAGGATGGTTTTATGATGTAACAAATGAAAAACTTAATGAGACAAAACTATACCAAGCTTTGGAATTACAAACAACTATTTTTGATAATTCAGGTTATTTAATGATAAGTACCGATAAACATGGTGTAATTCAACAATTTAATAAAGAAGCAGAAAAACTTTTAGGCTACAAAAGTGAAGAGTTGGTAAATATCCATACTCCTGAAATTTTCCATCTTAAAGCTGAAGTTATACAAAGAGCTGAATATTTTTCAAAAGAATTAAATAAAAAAATTGAACCAGGATTTCCTACACTTGTTGCAAAAACAAAATTAGGTTTAAAAAATGAACATGAATGGACATACGTTTCAAAAAGTGGTGAACATATTCCAGTGATATTAACAATTACTGCACTAAAAAACACAAATAATGAGATATATGGATATATTGGTATTTCACAAGACATATCACAAAAAAAAGTTTTAGAATCACAAGCAAAACTTGCATCAATGGGTGAGATGATAGGAAATATTGCCCATCAATGGAGACAACCACTAAGTATGATTTCCACAATTGCAAGTGGAATAATAGTAAAAAATGAATTAATGGAAATGAATCCAAATGATATTGTTTTAAATATGGAAAAAATCATTAATCAAACAAAATATTTATCTAATACTATTGATGATTTTAGAAACTTTATAAAAGATAACAATGAAAAAGAGAGAATCTCTATTGTATCTACCGTAAAAAAAGCTTTATCTATCTTGAAACCTTCAATTAAAAATAATAATATAAATCTAATTACTAACATAAAAGATGATATGGAAATTGATGGTTTTGAAAATCAACTTATTCAAGCATTTATAAATATTATTAATAATGCAAAAGATGCGTTAAAAGAGAAAGTAGATGATGATAAATTTATTTTTATAGAAACTCATTTCAACGAAGATGAACTTATTTTAATAATAAAAGATACAGCAGGGGGAATAAGTGAAAATATCATACACAAAATCTTTGAACCTTATTTCACAACAAAACATAAAAGTATAGGTACTGGTATTGGATTATCTATGGCGCATCAAATAATTACAGAACATCATAATGCAACAATTGAAGTATTTAATAGCACCTATGAATATGATGGAAAATCATGTATTGGTGCATATTTTCAAATAACTTTTAAAGATAGTTGCGCCTTATGATTAAACTTTCAAAATAAAATATATATATTCAAAGAGTTATACCCATGGAGTTTTATTTATTTTAATATCTTTAAGGGTAGCTTCGGATTAAAATTTGCTATAAAAATCTACATGATATTTTGTATAATATCTAAAGGAGCTTTAATGAAAGAGTATCTTGATATTATAATCAAAGCAAAAGAGAGTACAAATGAAGAAGAATTACATGAACTCTCTAAAAATGTTAACTTTAAAGTACGAAGAGCTGTAGCAAAAAATAAACATACTTCTCAAAAAACTCTAGCGACATTACAAAAAGATCCAGCACTAAACGTTGCATTTATAGCAAATATCCATGCCATAAATAAAGTGATATTTGATGATGAAATTGCCTTAAAAAATCCATGTGTTATTTGTGAAAAAGATGAAACAACTTTTCATCATGAATGTGGCAATTGTAGAGAAGATAGCTATTCAAGAATCATGGATGGATTTATACCTTATGGAAAAGAGAAAATCAAATATTCATACTAATCTCTTTTTTCATATTTTATATCAAAAGGTATCTTTTTTCTATGTTCACTTCTATCTTTTATATAAAGATAAATTCCTACAATAATCATAATTAAAATAGTGCTACTAAATATATTTATCATGTAATAATTCCTTTAATTAACTTTTTATTCATAGAATAATACTTCAAATTTTAAAACACTATAAAAAATATTTCAAATTGAAATAAATATTTAAGTTTTTTATTAAAACAATTTAAATATACAAATAAAATACTATTCATTAAATTATTAATTTTCTTTTTTTAATAGTAAAAGAAAATTTAAAAAAATTCTGATATTAACTAGTTTAAAATCAGATAGAGTAATCTTTTTTAGCAATATATTAATTATTTTTATTTTAATCCAAAATACATCAAATCAATATTTTTTTCTTATTAAAATGATATACTTCATACGATGAAAAAGTTTTTTTTACAAATATTTTTGACTTTGTTTTTTACTTCGTACTTATTTGCAAATAATTTACAAAAAGTAACTTTACAATTACAATGGAAACATCAATTTCAATTTGCTGGATATTATATAGCAAAAGAAAAAGGTTTTTATAAAGAATTAGGGTTAAATGTAGTTATAAATGAGTTAAAAAGTGATATAGATATTCTAAAATATGTTCTCAATAATGAACATACATATGCAACAGGAAGATCTTCTTTAATTATCAATAAATCTTTTGGTGAAAAAGTTGTATTATTAGCATCTATTCTTCAATCCTCTCCTCATGTTCTTTTAGCAATAGAAGAATCAAATATAAAATCAATAAAAGACTTTAAAAATAAACGCATTATGCTAGCGAATAATGAAAAAGATGAAATTACTTTAAAATCAATGATGTTCTCAAAAGGACTTAGTCTTGATCAATTAGTCATACAAGAACACTCTTTTAATAGTGATGACCTTATAAATAAAAAAGTTGATTTAATGTCTGCATATATATCAAATGAACCTTTTTTATTAAAAGAAAAAGGTTACAAAAGTATTATATTTGACCCAAAAGATTATGGATTTGATTTTTATAATGATATTTTATTCACAAGTCAAAAAAATGTAGAAAATAATAATGAAGAAGTTAGACGATTTAAAGAAGCTTCCCTTAAAGGATGGATTTATGCCTTCAACAATATTGAAGAGACAGTTAATTTAATTAAAAAAAAATACAATACTCAAAATAAATCTAAAGAAGCATTACTTTATGAAGCCAAAGAACTTAGAAAACTCGCCTTTTATCAAACGAATACATTAGGTGAGATTCAAGGTGAAAAGATTAAAAGAATTTTTGATTATTATAATTTGATGGGATATACAAAGGATAAAATAAACTTAGATGAATTTATTTTTGATTATAACAAAGAAAATAAAAAAAATATATATTTAACGGATGAGGAAATAGCATATCTAAATAAAAGGTCATCTATACCTATATGTATTGACCCCAATTGGATGCCTTTTGAAGCAATAGATAAATCAGGTAAATTTACGGGAATAAGCTCTGATTACTTTAAAATTTTTAGTGAATTATTAAATAAAAACTTTAACGTTGTGAAAACTGTGAGTTGGACACAATCTTTGGAATATGCCAAAAAAAGAAAATGCGATATTTTACCCATAGCAATGCAAACTCCTGAAAGAAAAAAATATATGAATTTTACAACTGCTTATTTAAAGGTGCCATTAATTATTGCAACACAAATAAATACTCCTTTTATTGACAATCTTCAATTGCTAAAAAACAAAAAAGTAGCCATTCCTAAAGGTTATGCTTTTGCAGAGATTTTAAAAAATAAATATCCTGACTTAGAGATTATAGAAGTTGAAAATATTGAAGAAGGATTAACAAGTGTTAGCAAAAATAAGGTATTTGGGTATATTGGTACACTTCCAAGTGTAGGTTATCAATTTCAAACAAACTATAATGGTGAGTTAAAAATTGCTGGAAAATTTGATGAATATTGGGAATTAGGTATTGGTGTAAGAAATGATGATAATACATTATTAAATATTATGCAAAAAGCTGTTGATAGAGTAACCCCTAAAGAACAACAAAATATTTTGAATAATTGGATATCCATAAAATATGAAAACAGAACTGATTATAATTTAATCTTCAAAATTCTTTTTATCACTATTTTAATTATATCAATTTTTATTTATTGGAATAGAAAACTAGAAAAATCTAAAAAACAACTTGAAGAAATATCTATAACTGACCCATTAACACAAGTATACAATAGATTGTATTTAGATAAAAGTTATGATTATGAAGTTCAAAGAGTTAAAAGATATAACAATAGCTTTTCTATAATTCTTATAGATATTGACCATTTTAAAAATATTAATGATACTTATGGACATAGTATTGGAGATGAGATACTCAAAGAAATAGCTACTATTTTAAAAGAAAATATTAGACAAACAGATAAACTTGGACGATGGGGTGGTGAAGAGTTTCTAATAATATGTCCTCAAACAAATGATGAAAAGGCAAGAATACTTGCTGAAAATCTAAAAACCATTTTTTCTCATCATAAATTTCCATCAATTGAAAATTTAACTTGTAGTTTTGGTGTTTCAATGTATGACATGAATGCCAAACATGATAAAACATTTAGTAAAGCAGATAAAGCACTCTACATTGCTAAAAATGGTGGTAGAAATAAAGTTGTAGTTTATTGATTTATTTAAATAAAACTTATATAGTTACAATTTTAAAAATAATATTTCTTTAACTTAATTAATTCACTCTTGGGAATGATATAATATGATATTGAGATAAAAATTCAATAACCACATAAAATTGGCTATGAAATGGCACGCCTGGTAGGATTCGAACCCACAACCACCGGGGCCGAAACCCAGTGCTCTATCCAGTTAAGCCACAGACGCGTTTATATTAGGATGGAATGTTATCATAGTAAAGCTTATAAAAATTTTATAAATTTTTATAAGCTTTTTATACTGCTACATCAATGATGATTAAAATAAAAAATATTATTCCCAAATATCCATTTACAGTAAAAAATGCTTTGTCTATTTTTTTAAAATCTTTATTTACTAAATAGTGTTCATAACTTAACATTAAAGCACTTACTATAACAGCAAGGTATGCGAATAATCCACCATCTGAATTCATAGTAAATAAAAGCCAAAAAAATACAGTAAGGCTATGGGCTATTTTTGAAAATAGCATTGTTTTTTTTGCACCAAAAATACTTGGAACTGAGTGAAGTCCTAATTTTTTATCCACATCAATATCTTGTAAAGAGTAAAGCAAATCAAATCCTGCAACCCAAAACATTACTCCAACACTTAAAAATATTGACCATAACGTAATAGTTTCACTAACTGCAACTACTCCAGCTATGGGAGCAAGACCAAGCGAAATCCCTAAAATAAGGTGTGCTAAATAAGAAAATCTTTTAAAATATGAATACGAACCAATCACTAATAAAATAGGAATAGATAAACTCAATGCCAGTTTATTTACAAAAGCAGCAAC
Organism: Arcobacter sp.; assembly: GCF_050300555.1. NCBI lineage: Bacteria > Pseudomonadati > Campylobacterota > Epsilonproteobacteria > Campylobacterales > Arcobacteraceae > Arcobacter > Arcobacter sp. Next base: position 200,879 of record NZ_JBNKXY010000002.1, on the reverse strand, counting down.
TATAATAAATCCTGCTGCATTTAAAAGAGTGAAAGCTAAAATAGAATTGGCTGATAATCTTCCATCAACATTTGGTCTATTGGCTGTTCTTGGATTTTGTGAGTCTATGTCTCTATCTAAATATCGATTGAATCCCATTGCAAAATTTCTAGCAGTTAATGCTGCTAAAACTCCAAGTACTAATAAACTCCAACCAAACCAACCATTGGCAGATACTACCATCGCTATAAATATGAAAGGCAATGAAAAAATTGAGTGTTTAAACATTACCAGTTCATTAAAATCATTAAGTTTTTTCAATATTTTATTCATGAAGCGCATTTTATCAAATAATTTATTTGAAAGATATTTTATAAGTATCTAACAAAATATGATATAGAATAATAAAAAATTAGGAATCTAAACTTTATGAAAGAAATAGCAATCATAGGTGCAACAGCTTCTGGTAAAACAGGTTTATCGATAAATATAGCACACAAAACTAACTCTATAATTTTATCCCTTGATTCACTATCAGTTTATAAAGAAATAGATATTGCCTCAGCTAAACCAACTTTAGAAGAGAGAGAGGGTATTGTACATTTTGGAATTGATGAAGTTTTTGTAAATGAAAATTTTGATGTTGTAGAATTTCTAGAGTGTTATAAAAAAGCTAAAAAATATGCTGAAGAGAATAATAAAAATCTTATCATAGTTGGAGGAACTGGTTTTTATCTAAAAATCTTAATCGATGGGATTAGCGAAGGTGTAGGTGAAGATGTCAAACTTGATATGCCCCATGAAGAGATTTATAAGATACTTTTTGATTTAGATAAAACATTTATGGAAAAAATAGCTTCAAATGATAGATATCGTATCCAAAAAGCTTATTCTATTTATAAAAAAACTGGATTAACTCCAACACAATATTTTAAAGACAACCCTAAAAAACCCATCTCTCCTGAACTAAAACTTTTCGAAATATATTGGGAAAGAGAAGAATTAAAAAAAAGAATAGCCCTACGAACAAAACAGATGATAAAAGATGGGGTTATAGATGAAGTTCTTTTTTTAGAAAAAAAATATACAAGAAAGCCAAATGCCATGAGCTCTATTGGTATTATTGAAACATTAGAATATATTGATGGCAAAATCACAAAAGAACAATTGGAAGAAAAAATATCATTAAATACTGCAAAGTTGGCAAAAAGGCAAAATACTTTTAATAAATCACAATTTAATCAAACACAACATACTAATATTATAGAGAACTTAAATTCAGATATTCTTAAGTATTTTACAGTATAATCCCAATCTTATTTTAAATATCTAATAAAGGGCGACAAACGAGACTCGACCTTTTGTTAAATATTACATAATTAAAAGGAAACAAAGTGAGAAAAGAAATTCACCCAGACTACAAAGCTTGTACAATAACTTGTTCTTGTGGAAACACTTTTGAAACTAGATCAAATGTAGAATCAATGAGAATCGATATTTGTTCTGCTTGTCACCCATTCTTCACAGGTGAGCAAAAAATCGTTGATGCTGCTGGTAGAGTAGAAAAATTCAAAGCTAAATACGCACAAAAATAAGACAACAAGTCTTATTATGTTAACTTTAGTTCCGACACCAATAGGAAACTTAGAGGATATCTCTAAACGCTCACTTGATGCCCTATTGGAAGCGGAACTTATTTTTTGTGAAGATACAAGAGTCACAAAAAAACTCCTAAGCCTTTTTGCTTCAAAATATAACCTAGATTTTCCTTGTACAGATTTTAAATCATTTCATTCACATAATGAACAACAAGTTTTAAAAACATTATCAAAAGATATGTTTGATAAAAATATAGTTTATGTAAGTGATGCAGGTATGCCTTGTATTTCAGACCCAGGAGCATCTTTAGTAGAATACGCTATAAAAAATGATATAAAATATGATGTAATCCCTGGTGCAAATGCAGTTTTAACGGCCTTTGCTATGAGTGGATTTGAACATACAGAATTTACTTTTTTTGGTTTCTTAGCCCATAAAGGACTTGAGCGAAAAGAGAAACTACAAAAGGTAATGAATAGTGAAATCTTACCTATTTTATACGAATCACCTCATCGACTTTTAAAGCTTTTAGAGGAGTTAAAAGATATAGATGAAAATAGAACTGTTTTTTTAGCAAAAGAGTTAACAAAACAGTATCAAACAATCTTTAAAGATAGCTCAATAAACTTATATAATAAACTAAAAGACACAAATATAAAAGGTGAATGGGTTGTAATTATTGAGCCAGTTAAAAGTTCTGGAAAGAATTTAGGCTTAGATGACATTCAAGAACTTGACTTACCACCCAAAGTAAAAGCAAAACTTATTGCTAAACTAACTGGTGGTAAAATCAAAGATATCTATCAACAACTTTTAGACAACTAAATCTATTTTTCACCCTCTAAAACTTCAAGTTCTCCTTGTATATCCTCTATAGCTTTTATACTTAGAATTAGTTTGTCAAAACTTGCTTTTTTATCTCCAATAAAATTATTACTATGATTTGAACTATCATTAATTTTCTCAATAGATAAGTTTATATCTTCAATATTTGAAGATATTTTTTCTAATTTCTCACTTGCATTTGTAATAGATACAGATATTGAATCAATCCCTTTTATAGCCACATCAACTGATCTGTTACTATCTGTTAGACTTAACTGAGTTCTTTGAGCAAGTTTTTTCACTTCATCTGCAACAACTTTAAATCCTTTTCCAAATTCTCCTGCACGTGAAGCTTCAATTGCTGCATTTAAAGCTAGAAGATTTGTTTGGATTGCAACTTCTGAAATTGCTTTTAAAACATTTTTAATATCTGCTGCATTTTTAGTTAATTCTTTCATATCTTCTACAAGTTTTGTATTTGATTCAACATTACCTAATATTTCATTAGTAAAAGAATCAAATCTTTTTGTTACATCTTCAATAACAATATTGCCTTCTTTTGTATTATCATATACAAAGTTTAAAATATTTACCATATCTTGAATAAGAGGAAAAGTATCTTTTAGATTATCAACAACTGTTGTTCTCACCCTTGAAAATAATTGATATTGGTTTATTTCTCTTTGCTTAAAATAACGACAATATGAAGCATATTTATCTACAAAATTATCTGCATATTCATCGTAAAAATCACTATCATCATCTACATTATAAAAAAACAATGCTGTTAGCGTTTGATTTATATTCAACCCAAGTAGCTCTCCAAATGTTGAACATCCTGCTATTGGAATATCATTAAATGTTTTTATTCCATTTAAATTATCTGCATTGAATAATCTTCTTAAAATACAATCATTAAAAATAGCCCCAATTGGTTTTTCTTTTTTATTTGATGAAAATGTTCTATAATCACGCTCTGTTTGAGATGTAAACTCTTTATTTTTTACAAGATACAAAATATCCCCAAATGCAATATCACAGAAAAAAGAGATATTTTTATTTTCTATATCTAAATTAGCAACAGATCTAATATATATTTCATCTTCAACTTTAATAGCAAAACTATACTCTCCTAATACTTTTGGTAAATCATCTAAATTACAGTTTAACTGAGAACAAAGAGCATCTACAAAATTTATTATTTTATTATCGCTTGTTCTTAAAACACTTTGAACACTTCTATTTAATACATTTGATTGTGCTACTAAAAATGCCTTATCAGTAAGATCACAACTTTGTGATTTAAATACTCCATACTTAATATTCGATTTTAATTTTATCAACGTAACAACTGCTTTATGTCTTACTGCTTCATTATTATTAAAAATATAAGTTTCTTTAAAATCTAACTTTCCACCTGCAGACCCACCTATTAGTAAACAAGGTAATTTTCCACTTTCATAAACTGCTTCGGTAAAAAAGCTTTCACTATTTGATAAACCATCTACTAAAGTAAAAGCTAAAGTATCAGTATGATTTATTTTAAATGGAATATTTAATTTATCTATTTCATTTTTTATTTTATCTATTCTTTGTTTGTGAGATAATGTTTGAGTAGCTATATTTTCACTAAATAATGACACACTTAGAACTTCAACTTTTTCAATCATCTCATCACTAAAACTTTGTAAAACAATGTTATTCCAACTTGAACTTGCATCATGGTATAAAGAATCTCTTTTTTCATTTAGATTAAAGGTACAAAGTTCACCTGCAGTTGTTGATAAAACAACCTTTGTTGAAGAAGGGAAAAAGGCTCTAATTTTTGAAGATATCTCTTGAAAATTAATGTGTGGAGAAATAAATCCTAATACTAATTTAGGTGCATTCTCTTCAAAAAAAAGCTCTTTAAGAAGCAAATCATTTAAGCTTGAATTATCTGTACTTAATACTTTTAAAAAATTTTTGTTAAATTCTGCCATGTCATCTCTTTTTTATTTTAATTATACTTTAATATTATAGCCCAAATATAGCAGACTAATAAATTAATTTGACAAAAGATATTTATCAACAAATTTTAGATAGAATCCCCTTATGATAATATATGGCAAACAAATAGTTTTATACGTTTTAGAGAATCACCCTTCAATTATTGAAGAGGTTATGTTTTCAAAAGAATTAGATAAAAAAATTTTTTCAAAGTTTTTAAAACTTGGTAAAAAAATAATCAGACTTGATAACAAAAAAGCCCAATCTTTAGCAAAAGGTGGGAATCATCAAGGATTTTTTCTAAAACTTAAAGAAGAGTTCGATTACACTCCTATAAACGAAATGAAACAAAACAATTTTATAGTAGTACTTGATGGACTTACTGATGTGGGTAACATTGGAGCAATTACAAGAACAGCTTATGCTCTTGGAGTTGACGGGATTATTGCAGCTGGTGTAAAATCTCTTAATGAATCAGGAGTAATCAGAACTAGCTCTGGAGCTATGCTTGATATGCCATTTTCGTTATATCCAAACTCATTAGATCTTGCAAATGAGTTAAAACAGTCAGGTTATGCACTTATTGGTGCAACCATGAATGGAACAGATTTAAAAAAATATGGAACAATAACAAAAGATGATAAAGTTGCTCTTTTCTTAGGAAGTGAAGGAGAAGGTTTATCAAATAAAATAATTAGTAAGTTAGATTTAAAAGTTTCAATAGGTATGGAAAACAATTTTGATTCTTTAAATGTATCAGTTGCTGCTGGTATTTTAATATATAATTTAATGAAATAAAAAGAGAAAGTAATGATAAAAAAAATTTTAATTTCTATTTTTTTAGTACTAAGTTTAAATGCAAATGAACTATTAAATCAAAAGATTGAAAATTTTATTGGCACAGAAAATTACTTAACACATAAAAATTTAATAAATTTTATTTTTAAAAAAGAGTACCAATATACAACAGTAGATGGACTTAATTATCAAACAATTTTAAAAACTTTAAAAGAAAACGGACTTTTAGACTTAGCATTTAACGAACCTAAAAATATAGAAATTACTTTTAAAATAAATAGTAATCCTCTAAAATCATTTAAGATATTAAAAGATACTTTAAAATCTTTAGGGTATTACTATTATTTTACAAAGCATACAATTTATGACGGAACTGAAAGCTTAACTTGGACTATAAAATTAAAAACTGAAGCCGCCATTGACCCTTTAGTATTGTCAAATGAGCTTTTTCAACATGATTGTAAAGTTATGAACATAACTAAAGAAGAAAATGATAAATGGGTATATGAATTAGATACAGCAAATGCTTCATTATATGACGCAACATATATCACAAATAATGAAAAAGTATCTTTTTCAAAGCCTTTATCTCCATACTTTATAAAAGTTGATAAAGCAAGTCAAATACATATAATAAGCAAAACACTTAATAGATGGCTTCCATATGTAGTTTTTTACGATGAACATTTGAATATACTAAAGGTATCAAAAGAAGAAAAAGTTTATAGAAGTATTACACTTTCTATACCAGAAAATACAAAATATATAAAAATAACAGACTTATACACGCTATTTAATATAAAGCGTGGATTAAGTGTATTAATCAAGGAGTAAATGTGTTCCCAGAAATTGAATTTGAAAGAATGAAGAGACTTCCAAATTATGTGTTTGCAGAAGTAAACAATATAAAAATGGAAGCTAGAAGAAAGGGTGAAGATATTATAGATTTCTCAATGGGAAATCCAGATGGTCCTGCACCTCAACATATTATTGATAAATTAAAAGAGACAGCTGATAAACCTAAAAACCATGGTTATAGTGCAAGTGCTGGTATTTATAAACTAAGACTTGCTATTTGTAATTGGTATAAAAGAAAATATGGTGTTGATTACTTAGACCCAAATAAACATGCAGTTGCAACTATGGGAAGTAAAGAGGGATATGTTCACTTAGTACAAGCTATAGTAAATGTGGGAGATGTAGCAGTAGTTCCAGACCCAACCTATCCTATTCACTCATACGCTTTTATGCTGGCAGGTGCTGGAATTCATAATTTTGAATTACCATTTGGTGAAGATTTTAGAGTTGATGAAGATGAGTTTTTTACTAGATTAAATAAAACATTAAAAGAATCAATTCCAAAAGTAAAATATGTTTTAGTAAATTTCCCACATAACCCAACTTGTGCAACTGTTAGACCAGAGTTTTATCAAAGATTAGTAGATCTAGCTAAAAAAGAGAGATTTTACATCATCTCTGATATTGCATATGCTGATATTACTTTTGATGGGTATGTTACTCCATCAATTTTCCAAGCAGAGGGTGCACTTGATGTTGCTGTTGAGTCATTTACTTTAAGTAAATCATACAATATGGCAGGATGGAGAGTTGGATTTATTGTTGGAAATGAAAAATTAGTTGGTGCATTAAAAAGAATAAAATCATGGCTTGATTATGGTATGTTTACACCAATTCAAGTTGCTGCAACTATTGCATTAGATGGTCCACAAGATTGTGTTACTGAACATATTGCTAAATATAATCACAGAAGAGATGTTATGCTTGAAACATTTAAAGATGCAGGTTGGGAAATGAATAAACCAAATGCGTCTATGTTTATCTGGGCAAAAATTCCTGAAAAAGCAGCTCACTTAGGAAGTATGGAGTTCTCTAAACAACTTCTTACTGAAGCAAAAGTAGCAGTTAGTCCAGGTATTGGATTTGGTCAATATGGTGATCAATATGTAAGAATCGCCCTAATTGAAAATGAAAAGAGAATTAGACAAGCAGCAAAAAATATAAAGAAATATTTAAATAGTTTATAGGATAAGAAATGTTAAAAATCGCAATTATTGGTGTAGGAACTGTCGGTGCAAGTGTCGCAAATATTTTAAAAGACAATAAAGCTATTATTAGAGCTCGTGCAGGTATTGAAATTGTTCCTACTATTGGTGTTGTTAGTGATTTAAACAAAAAAAGAGATGTAACTATTGAATTAACAGATGATATTGATAGAGTCTTAGAAGATGACTCTATTGATATTATAGTGGAACTTATGGGTGGAATTGAAAAACCATATGAAATCATTAAAAAAGCCCTTTCAAAAGGTAAGTCAGTAGTTACAGCCAATAAAGCACTTCTTGCTTACCATAGGTATGATTTAGAAAAATTAGCTGGTGATATTCCCTTTGAATATGAAGCAGCAGTAGCAGGTGGTATTCCAATAATCAATGCCCTAAGAGATGGATTATCAGCGAATAATATAGAATCAATTAGAGGTATTTTAAATGGTACTTGTAATTATATGCTAACTAGAATGATAAATGATGGTGTTGATTATGATGCAATTTTAAAAGAATCACAAGAGTTAGGGTATGCTGAAGCTGATCCGACATTTGATGTTGGAGGATTTGATGCGGCACACAAACTTCTAATTTTGGCTTCTATTGCATATGATGTTGATGCAAAGCCTGAAGATATTTTAATTGAAGGTATTCAAAATATTTCAAGTGAAGATATTGAATTTGCAAATGAATTTAACTATTCAATCAAGCTTTTAACAATAGCAAAAAAGGTTGGAAAGCAAGTAGAACTTAGAGTTCACCCTGCATTTATTTCAAATGATCAAATGATTGCAAAAGTTGATGGCGTAATGAATGGTATCTCTGTAATTGGAGATAAAGTTGGTGAAACTATGTATTATGGTCCTGGAGCTGGTGGAGATGCAACGGCAAGTGCTGTTATAGCAAATATTATTGATATAGCAAGACGTGGTAAAGGTGCTCCTATGTTAGGATTTGAATTTGACCACAATGAAAACTTAACAGTCATGCCAAAAGACCAAATAGAAACAAAATATTATTTAAGACTTAGAGTAGAAGATAAAGTTGGTGTTTTAGCAAAACTAGCAACTATTTTAGGTGAAAATGATATTTCAATTGAAAAGATGATGCAAAAACCATATAATAAAACTTGTGCACACCTTTTACTTGCTACTCATACAAGTATTGAAAAAAATATTAAAAAAGCATTATCTCAATTGGAAAATTCAGGAGTTGTTACTACAAAACCTGTAATGATAAGAATAGAAGATTAATAAAAATTACAAATAAAGGCTTCAATTGAATAAGACTCAATATTTAATTGAAGAACCTATTCCAAAACTTTTAAAAGAGTTAACAATACCTGCAAGTACTGGTATGTTTTTTAATACTATGTATAATGTAGTAGATACTTTTTATGCAGGGCTAATTTCTACACAAGCCATAGCCGCATTATCTTTATCATTTATGATATTTTTTTTAATTACAGGGTTTGGATATGGTTTTTCATCAGCAATCACAGCATTAACTGGTAACTCTTTTGGAAGAAAGAAAAATCATTTAGCATCTATTTATGCCCATAAAGGAATTAGTTTTCTAATTATTTTAGGTCTAATTTTCTCTATATTTGGATATTTAATATCACCCCTACTTTTTAAACTTCTTGGTGCAACTGATGCTTATCTTGATATATGTTTAGATTATATAAATGTTATTCTTTATGGTACGATATTTTTTATGGCAAACTTTTCATTAAATGCAATACTTGTATCAAAAGGAGATACTAAAACATATAGAAACTCTTTGATTTTTGGTTTTTTTGCAAATCTTGTATTAAACCCTTTATTTATATACGGTTTTTGGTTTATTCCAAGTATGGGAATTAGTGGTATTGCTTTTGCAACAGTTTTAATCCAGATAATAAATATGTTTTATATGCTTTATAAAGTCCTACAAACTAAAATAATACACTTTGATAGGTTGGAATACTATTTGCCGAATTTAAGAGTTTTTAATGCCTTTATAAAGCAAGGTACACCTGCTAGTTTAAATATGCTAACTATGGCATTTGGCTCTATCATTCTTACATACTTTGTAGCCCACTATGGATATAAAGCCGTTGCTGGATATGGAATAGGTTTTAGGGTTGAACAACTTATGTTATTACCTGCCCTTGGTCTTAGTACAGCTGTTTTATCATTAGTATCAAATAACTATGGAGCAAAACAGTTTAATAGGGTAAAAGAGATTGTAATATTAGCTTTTAAATATGGGTTTACGATATCTACTTTTGGAATTGTTTTTTTATATATCTTTGGGAAACTAATTGTTGCACAATTTGATGATGATTTAAGTGTTATTCAATATGGTTTTGATTATTTACTTGTAGAAGTTTGGATATTTTACGCTTATGTTGTTTTATTTGTTTGTGTATCAACTCTTCAGGCAATTAAACAACCCAAAATGATATTTTATATAGGAATATATAGACAAATTATCGCTAAAACTATTGTTTCATTTATAATTGTAAAATATTTTGAACTTGATTATATCTACTTATTTGTTGGAATGTTTTTTATGATTTATAGTGCCGCAATATTTGCTTACTTTTATACGATGTATAAATTAAAAGTTTTATGCAACATCTAATTTTTACAAAGTATTTCATCTATTGCATTATCAAGATTTTCTTGAAGCACTAAATTTGTATTATTAAAAACAATTTCAGCTTTTATAAACTTCTTTTGTATTCGATTACTTAATCCACAAATAACAAGTTTTTTATCATTGTTTTTAAAGTTCTCAATAATTGATTTAAAAGCTACTAAAGCTGTCATATCAATCATTGTTACATTTTCCATATTTATAATTATTACTTTTATATCTTCTTTTGTAGAAACCAAAGTTTTAAGAGCTTTTTGTGCTGCACCAAAAAACATAGGTCCATTGATATCATAAATTGCCATACAATCAGGAATATCTGGATGTAACTTTTCATGTTCATTATTTACAAGTTCAATAGAATATAAATCAATTGTTCTTTTTATAAATAAAATTGAAGCTAAAGCCATACCAACCCCAACTGCAATTTGCATATCTAATAAAACAGTTAAAATAAAACATACAAGTAAAACATATACATCATTTCTAGGTGCAACTTTAATAATATTTTTGAAATGCCCTATTTCTGACATATTCCAAGCAACAATAAGTAATAAAGCAGAAAGAGATGCCATAGGTAAATATGACAAATATGGTGCAAAAAACAAAATTGCTAATAAAATAAAAACAGAGTGTATCACTGAAGCAATTTTAGAAGTCGCACCTGATTTTATATTTACAACGGTTCTAGCAATTGCAGCAGTTGCAGGAATTCCACCAAAAAATGGAACTACCAAATTTGCAATTCCTTGACCTATTAACTCTTTATTTGGATTTGTTCTATTTCCTGTCATACCATCAGAGATTACAGCACATAGTAAAGATTCTAAAGCACCAAGTATTGCAATAGCTACGCTATGAGGAAGAAGCTTATAAAAAAGATCAAGATTTATATCTGCTAAAGAATAATCACTCCAAGGTAGTGTTAATTGTAAAGGAATAGGAGGGATTCCATTTCCTTTAATCCCATTTATATCATATGCAAATGAAGAAAAAATTGTAGCTATAGGATTAGAAGGATTATTAGTATTAAAAATATAAACACCAACTGTCACAATACTTAAGGCAATAAGAGCTGCAGGTATTTTACTTTTTGTTTTTGGCCATAAAATTAATATAGCTAATGTTAATAGCCCAACAATTAATTCATCTACTTTAAATGTATGAAAAGAGCTAATTAAAATATAAACTTTTTGATGGAAGTGACCTGTAAAATGTTCAATTTCCAAACCAAAAAAATCTTTTATTTGAAATATGGCAATAACAACAGCAATACCTGTTGTAAAACCTACTGTTACTGGATAAGGAATAAGTTCTATTAAATTACCTAGTCTAAAAACACCCATCATTAAAAGAATGATTCCTGACATAAGCCCACACATAAGTAATCCAGTAAGTCCAAATTCTTGTACAATGGGAATCAAAATTACAACAAAAGCAGCAGTAGGACCTGAAATATTTATTTTACTACTACCAAAAAGTGCAGCAAAAATCCCTGCAATTATTGCAGTATATAATCCATTTTGAGGAGGAACACCAACTGCAATTGCCAAAGCCATAGATAAAGGAAGGGCAACTATTCCTACAGTAAGTCCAGCAAACAAATTTTTATTTATCATTGTTAACTCTTAAAATTATGATTTAGAATTATACAAGAACTAATAATGACTTATGTAGATTTTATAAAAAAAGTCTAATAAAAAGATTTATTAATTAAAATTTTTACATTTTTACACATTATTTAAAAAAAGAGAAATGTATGTTTAGTATAGTTACTATATATAAGAAAGAAATTGAAGAAGAAAGTTTTCAAAGCGTAGTTTTTATACTACGCTTAGGAAAAGATCACTACAAATACATGATACTGTATTTTTAGTTACCTGATTTTTTCATCATATCACCTTGTTGACCATGTGATTTAGAATCTTTCATTGAAGCTCCACATTTCCCTGTTCCACATGAACCTTCTTTTTTCATCCCTTTTTTCATGTCACCACCGCATTTTCCAGCTCCACAAGAACCCTCTTTTTTCATCTCTTTTTTAGAGTCTCCACATTTCCCTGTTCCACATGAACCATTTTTCCCATCAGCAAAAGCAACACCAGCTGTAAATAGTAAAGCAGCTACTAATAACATAATTTTTTTCATTCTTAAATCCTTTTTTGTTTTAATTTAACTTTTGAAAGTTTATAAAATCTTTGTGTACTTTATGTGTAGTTGCTATTTTTAGTGTGACAACTCTTGTTCTAATATTTTATCTCTTCTTTTTAATGCCAAAATAAAAAATATTGAAGGAATAATAATAAGTGTTAAAAAGGCTGAACTTACCATCCCTCCAATCATAGGTGCTGCTATTCTTTGCATAACTTCGCTTCCAACTCCATCAATATACATAATAGGTATCAATCCTCCCAATATAGCAAAAAGTGTCATAAGCTTTGGACGAAGTCTTAAAACTGCTCCTTTATAAATGGCATGAAAGATATGTTTATCATCATCTAGAGATATACATTTATCTTTTAACTCAACCATTGCTTCATGTAAATATACAAGCATCACAATAGAAGTTTCAGCTGCTACTCCAAGCAGAGCTAAAAATCCAACAATAACAGCAATAGAGATGTTAAAGTTTAGATAATCCAAATAAAATATTCCACCTGTTATAGCAAAAGGGAGGGTGAAAAATATAATTACCGTATATGTAAGATTTTTAAGAGCAAAAAATATAAGTAAAAATATAATAACAAATGTCAACGGTATAATATATGCTAACTTTTTCATTGCCGATTCTAAATACTCACTTTGTCCTGCCCACTCATAATAAAATCCACTTGGAAGTTTTATCTCTTTTAATAATTCTTGTGCTTTATCTTTATACTCTTTTACTGAAACATCAGCTTTTGGAGTTATATATATGAAGTTTACATTTAAAGCCTTTTCTGATTTTATAACAGAAGGTCCCTCTTCATATGTTAAAGTAGCGAACTCTTTTAAAGGTTGAAAGCCAAGTTTAGTTTTAACTTGAAGATTCTCTAAAGAAGTTATATCTTCCCTTTGCGTTGTTTCATATCTTAAACTTATAGGATATCTTTCCAAAGCATCAAGATAAGTAGATATCTTAGCCCCTGCAACTCCTAAAGATACAGTTGAGAGAATATCATTTTTTGTAATTCCATATCTTGATAACATCTCTTCATCTAAATTAATATTTAAATAATATCCAGAATTTATTTTATCTGATGACACAGATAAAGTTTTATCAAATTTTTTAAGCTTTTGCTCTATTTTTAATGCTATCTCTTCTAGCTTTTGGTGGTCATTTCCATATAATTTTATACCTAATGGAGTTCTAATACCAGTTAGAAGCATATCAATTCTTCCACGAATTGGATAAGTCCATGAATTAATAAGCCCAGTAACTCTAAGTTTTTCATCCATCTCTTGCATTAACTTTTTGTAAGTCATCCCCTCTCGCCATTGGTCTTGAGGTTTGAATTGAACAATAGTTTCAATCATAGCTAAAGGTGCTGGATCTGTTGCTGTATCTGCACGCCCTGCTTTTCCAAATACAGTTTCTACTTCTGGAAATGATTTTAAAATCTTATCTGTTTTTTGAGTAAGCTCTTTTGCTAAATCAACTCCAATACCATAAGGAGTTACAGGCATATACATAAAAGTTTGTTCATTCATCATAGGCATAAATTCCCAGTTTTGTTTTTTATAAACAGGATATGCCAAAATAAGAGTTCCTATAAATATAATTACAATCAAATATCTAAATCTAAGTGATAATTTTAACAAAGGAGAGTATAAAGCTATAAAAAATCTATTTATATAATTCTTTCTCTCATCTAAGATTTTTCCACGTATAAAAAATATCATCAAAATAGGTACCAGTGTAATAGATAAAATGGCACCTGAAATCATTGCAAATGATTTAGTAAAAGCCAATGGTGAAAAAAGTCTTCCCTCTTGTCCTGTTAAAGCAAATATTGGTAAAAAAGAAACTACAACCAAAATCAAAGCAAAGAAGATAGGACGTCCCACTTGTTTTGCTGATTTTATTATGATTTTTATTCTCTCTTCATTACTTATATCTTCTTTACCTTGTAAGTATTTATGGGCATTTTCGACCATTACAATACTTGCATCAACCATTGCCCCAATAGCAATAGCAATTCCACCTAAACTCATAATATTTGAGCCCATTCCAAAAAATTTCATACAAAGAAAAGTAAATAAAACAGTTATAGGTAAAGTTATGATTATAATCAAAGCACTTCTAAAGTGAAAAAGGAATAAAGCAGTAACCACCATAACAATTATTGATTCTTCCAATAAAGTATGTTTTAAAGTATCAATTGCTTTATCAATTAGTGAGCTTCTATCATACGTCTCTACAACTTCAACATCATCAACATGTAAAGTTTGTAGCCTCTGTTTTACTGCTTTTATAACTTTATATGGATTTTCTCCAAATCTAACAACTACAATTCCACCAACAGTTTCACCCTCACCATTTAAATCAGCCATACCACGTCTATTTGATGAAGTTATATTTACATTGGCTATATCTTTTATTTTTAAGGGTGTTGAACCAAATGTTTTAACAGTGATATTTTCTATATCAACTACACTTTGCAAATACCCCTTTGCTTGAATCATATGTTCATATCCATTTTCTAAGATAATTCGACCACCTTTTTCATCATTATTAGAAGTAAGTGCTTTTTTTACTTCATTGATACTAAGATTGTATTGAACTAATTTATCTTGATTTAGTGATATTTCATAATTTTTAATAAAACCACCAATAGAAGCTATTTCAGATACTCCATCTACTCCTAAAAGTGCAAATTTATAATAATCTTGTAAAGTTCTAAGTTCTTCTAGAGATTTTGTTTTTGATTTTAAAGCATATTCATAAGCCCAACCAACTCCTGTGGCATCAGGACCAATAGCTACATTAACACCCTCTGGAAAACTTCCTTGTAGTTGAGAAAGTTGTTCCAATATTCTATTTCTTGAGTCATAAAGGTCTGTTCCATCTTTAAAAATGATATATATAAGTGCATTTTGAAATGAACTCATGGCTCTTACAGTATCGATATTTGGCAAACTCATTAAGTTTGAAATCAAAGGATAAGAGACTTGTTCTTCTATCGTTTTTGGACTTTGTCCTGCCCATTTTACTTGCACAATTACCTGAGGTGGTGATAAATCAGGAAGAGCATCTAAAGAACTATTTTTTACAGCCCAAAAAGAAGCTATTGTTAAAATTATTACTGAAAACAGAACTAAAAATTTGTTCTGTACGCTTTTGTTTATTATATATTCAACCATTATTTCTTACCAATCTTTATCTTCTGTATCATACAAATTATTTGTAATTGCATCAGAATCCAATAAGAATAAAGCATTGTCAATTACCTCATCACCAGCACTTAAACCATCTTCAATCTCATATTTTGAAGAAGATATTCGTCTAGCTTCCACTAAAACTGGCTCAAACTCATCTTTAGAAATTGGTTTGAAAACATAATGTTTATCCCCTTTTGTTAAAACTGCAGTTTTTGGTAGGGTTAACACTTTTTTTGAACTACTTTTTATAAGAGCTTTCCCAAACATATTTGGAAAAAGTTTTTTATTTTTATTATCAATTACAAATCTCACATCAATTGTTTTACTTTGATTATTTGCAAAGGGGTATATATAATCAACCTTTGTTTTAAAATTAACATCGATACCATCTATTTTAATTTTTGCATCCATATTATTTGATAAAAATTCCAAATCACTTTGATAAACCTTTGATATAAACCAAATTTTATCTATATTAGCAAGTTGCATCACTAAAGCACCTGTTTTTACATATGAGCCATTATTTATCTTTTTATTTAATACTATTGCATTAAATGGTGCATAAAATGCTATATCTTTGTTTTTCAACTGGGATAAATTAAGATCTAAAGAATCAAGTTTTTCCAACGAGCTTTTATATAAAGCTTTATTTATAGATTTTGTTACCTCTATCTCTTTTTTTATACTCTCTATTTTATCAGAGTACAAAGAAAAAAGTTTATCCCCTTTTTTTACTTCCATCAAGTTTTTATTTGCCTGTAAAGAACTTACATAACCATCAAATCTAAGAACAATATCTTTTATGCTATCCTCTGCAAATAAAGTCTCTCCATAAAAACTCTTTGTTTCGTAAATAGTTTCGTCTTTAACTTTAACAATTTTTTTATTGAATAACTGATTCACCTCTAAAATTTGGGCATTTAGAACCCCCATAAAAAGTACTAATAAAAATAGTTTTTGTATATTTCTCATCTAATTTTTCCTTGGGTGAAGTAATAACTTTGAGCATATGTATCAAAATAACTTTTCATCTCATCATATGCAGCAATTTTATTTTTGATTATTTTATTTAGGTTTTTTAATATCTCATTTGGTTGTGTTATTCCCAAACTATTGTATTTTTCTATTGTATTTTGATTATTCTCTTGTAAAGGAATTATTGTATTTAGAAAAAGTTGATACTTTTTGTATGCGCTATTTAAGTCATTTTGCAAGGCTTCAATTTTTAACTCAAAACTTTTTTTACTATCTTCAAATTTATCTTTAAATTCGCTTGCTTTTATCTTTGCTTGCATTATTTTTATATTTTCTTTGCCATATAACGCAAGAGGAATACTTACAGATACATTCGCATAATCTTTATATTTGTCATCTCTTTGAAAATATGCCACATTTACTTTTACATCTGAAAACTTTTTTGCATCTTCTAAAAGAGCTTGTTTATTAAATTTCTCACTATTTTGTTCTAATATTTTTATTTTTGGATGATTTGATATCTCTTTTACTAAGACTAACTCTTTTACATCTAAAGGTATATCTATACTAGATACCTTTTCATAAGTTATCTCTTCAAGTTTTAAATAGTTATTATTGATGATATTTTTTAATTCTTCTTTTTGAACTTCTACTTTTAAATAGTCTGTTTTTAGGTCTATTATCATATTTTGATTTGATTTATTATTTTCATATAGTGAAGTTGTTAACTCCTCTAAAGCTTTTATATTTTTTTGATACTCACTTAGTAGTAAATACTTTTTCTCTAATATTTTTATACTATAAACATATTGGATAAGTTTTGATTTTAATTTTAATTTTGCATCTTCATAATTTAGTTGTGCAATACTTTTATCTTTTATTGCTATCTCTTCTTGTAGAGTAAATTTATCATTTATTGGTATATTCTGAGAAAATCCAAGATATTGTGCTTGCATTGGCTCCAAATCTCTTCTTGACGTGTCAAACTGTAAGTCATTGGCACCAATGGTCAAAATAGGATTATCCCACTTATTTGATAGCTTAATTTGTTCGTTTGCTATTTGTATAGATTTTTCAATAGCTTGTAAATCTCTATTATTATTTATGGCACTATTTACTATTTGTTCTAGGTTGCTTGCAAATGAGCTTGATATTATCAAACACAGTAGAATAAAACTATTTTTTATCATTAGAGGTTTACACTCCCTCTTACTTTATGTACTTTTCCATCTTCTGTTTTAAACTTTAATTGATACTGCCATGTTCCACCCATAGAAAAATTTATATTTGTTTTAAATTTTCCATCAACAAGTTTTGCCTTTTGTTCATCTTCCATATATGGCATACCAGGCATTTCTGGCATATAAAATTTTATTTTAACTTTTACATCTGTTAAAACTGAGCCATCTTTACTTAACTCTACTATAAACTCATTATTTCCTACAACCAGTGATTTTTCTGTACTTAATTTTATGTCATATCCATCTTTACTTCCTTCTTGAAGTACTGGCTCGGCATGTAATAAATTAGTTGCTATTAATAAAACAGCAAATAGTTTAAATAAACTCTTCATTTTGAACTCCTAAATTTTATTTTTAAAATCTTAGCTTCTTAATGTGTAACATGTGTGGAGATAAATATTCACGCCTATAATTGTAAAAAAAATGTCAAGATATTTTTTTAAATAATTTACAAACTTCCTATATTATTCCAAAAAAAAGGAGAAATAATGAATTTAAGCATTGATTTAAAAGTTATAAAAATAGGACTTTTAATAACACTTATGTCCCTAGTTTTTGGGATTGGTATGGGAATAGTTTTTGGTGCAAATGAGGATATGGTAAAGAATTATATTTCTAAAAATATTGCTGAAAATCCTACTGTTCATGATGAAAAAAGTAAAGCAAAGATTTGGAGATATGCACAAAGAGCACATTTTCATGCAAGTGGAATTGCTGCTTATTCTCTAGCTTTGTTATTGATTATTCTTTTATCTAAAATGAAAGATAGTATGAAAACTTTAAGTTCAATTTTTATTGGTTTAGGAACACTTTATCCTTTATCTTGGTTTTGTATGTTTTTATTAGCTCCAATTATAGGAAGAAGTGCTGCACATAATCACATATTAACTGAATCTATAGTTTATGTTAGTGTTGGAGCTTTTTGTTTAGGTCTATTTATGATATTTGCTAGTTTATGTTTTAATATGTTTAATCAAAAAAATTAAGTAGGAAAACCTACTTAATTTTTCTATTAAAATAAAACTCTAATTTCAGTACCTTCATTTAAAATAGAATCTATTTCTATTTTAATATTGTACTTTTTACAAATTTGACTTACAATATTTAAACCTAATCCAAAACCACCTTGCAACGATGTAGCCCGATAATATCTTTTAAAGATATCAGCCATTTCACTTTTTTTGATACCTATTCCTGTATCTTTTATGATTAGCTTATTATCTTTTAAAACAATAGTTATCTCCCCATTCATTTTGTTGTATTTTATGGCATTTGAAAGTAAATTATTAAATAATCTAATAAACTCATCTTTAACAATTTTATAACTAAA
The DNA here is from genome assembly GCF_050300555.1 of Arcobacter sp. NCBI lineage: Bacteria > Pseudomonadati > Campylobacterota > Epsilonproteobacteria > Campylobacterales > Arcobacteraceae > Arcobacter > Arcobacter sp. The sequence goes on along the minus strand of NZ_JBNKXY010000002.1, from coordinate 182,079 downwards.
CTCTTCTAAATCCAAAGTGATTTTTATTCTTTTTTTTGTAGCTAAAGGCTCAAAATATTTTAACTGTTCATCTATAATTTCCACTAGAGAAATCTCTTTTAAATCTTTTTGTTCTACGTCTTTTTGTAAAAAAACATAAGTCAAATCTTTGTATATTTCAGAAACTCTTTTTGCACTCAATCTTATACGTTCTATTTGCTTAGAGTTTAACTCTTCGCTTTCTGTTGACATAAGTATTGCACTTATTGGCGTATTTAATTCGTGGGTAGTATCTTTTATAAAGTTATTTAATTTATCTCTTTCTTCTTTTATAGGTTTAATAAATAGTTTTGCTAAATAAAATCCAACTATAGCTATAATCGAATAAATAAGAAAGAAAAGTAGTATGATATTTATTTCTAGTCTTTTTATTTGTTTAAAATAAAGATGCTCTTTTATTGCAATTGCTGATATTCCTAAATGTCCAAATGTAGATCTATCAACCAATATAAAATTCTCTTTTTCTTCGATAATATCTTTTGTTAAATCTATTTCTTCTTCAATATTTCCAAAAATCTTTTTCCCAGTTTCATCATAAAAAGCCAACTTATAGTTTTTTGATTCAAAGCTTCCTGTTACTGCTAACTTTGTCCCGCTCATATGTGCATATATAATCTTTGAAGAAATTATAGAAGCGATATTTTTCATTTTTGATTTTGTTAAATTAAAATACAATTTCTGTTGATTTTCAAAATACAAAAAAGCTATTAAAGACATCAATATAAACGATGAACCTAAATAAAGTGATAAAAACTTATAAAAAGTACTTTTTTCATTTGCTGTTAAATCTATAACCTACTCCTCTTATGTTTGTTATTAACTCTTCACCTAAAATTTTCCTAAGATTTTTTATATATGTTCTTATAGTAGAAGCATTTGGACTATCTTCATATGCCCATACATTTGATGAAAGTTCTTCTATACTTATTATTTTATCTTTATTTCGTGTAAGATAAATCAAAACTTCTATCTCTTTTTTTGAAATATGAATCTCTTCTTTATCTTTTTTTATTAACAAATTTTCTTTATCTAAAATCATATTATTTGGTAAATTTATTTGATTATTTGAAGATATATTAAAAAGTCTTTTAATATTATTTATTCGTAAATCAAGTTCCTTTAACTCAAAAGGTTTTTTTATATAATCATCACAGCCACTTTGAAAACCTTTTTCAACATCATCAGCTAAACTAAGTGAGGTCAAAAAAATAGCAGGAGTTTTGATACTATTTTCTCGTAAGTTCAATAAAAGCTCAAAACCTTTTATATCGGGAACATTTACATCTAAAAGAAGTAAATCAAACTTTTGAGAATACAACAATTCTTCGGCATCATTACCACAAAAAACACTAATAACCTCATGTCCCATTTCTAATAAGTGTTCTTCAATAATTTCATTAAGAATTAAATCATCTTCCATCAAAAGTATCTTCATATTACTCCTTGTGAAATAATTGTAACATAGAAAAATAATAAGGAAAATAAACTGCTATCACAGTTTTAATTATGTATATAAATTTAACAGAGGGTATTATCATCCCTCTTTGTTAAATTTTTTCTCGCAGGCAGTTTTAATTCTATCACAAGTAACTTTTACACCAAGTACAGCCATAATATCATAAACTGATGGAGCTTGGGTTGTTCCAGTTAAAGCTAATCTTATTGGTTGAAATAGTTGTGGGAATTTCAACTCAAACTCTTCAATAAAGGGTTTTGTAATAGCTTCGTAATCAATACTTAAATGTAATTTATCAACATTTTCCTCAAGTAATTTTACATAATTTTCTAAAATCTTATAAATTGTTTCATCTTTAACAAATTTATTAACACCTTTTTCTTCATATTCAGTTGGTGTATCTAAAATAACATTGATTGCATCTTTTAACTCAACTAAAGTTTGAGCTCTCTCTTTTGTCAAATCTAAAAGCATCTCTTTTTTATCATGTCCATGAATAAAACAATCAAAAAATTCCAACTCTTTTGCTAATCTTTCATTTGATACATTTTTTATATAGTGAGAATTTAACCATAGTAATTTTTCTTGATTATATGCTGAAGCTGACTTATTAATATTTGTTGGGTCAAACAACTCTAACATCTCTTCCATTGAAAAAATTTCTTGATCTTTATTTGACCAACCAAGTCTTACTAAAAAGTTTAATAAAGCTTCTGGTAAAAAACCTTCTCTTTTATATTGCATCACGTCCATTGCACCATCTCTTTTTGATAGCTTTTTACCTGAAGGGTTATTGATCATAGGAATATGATAAAATTTTGGTGGAGTCCAACCAAATGCCTCATAAATAACAATTTGCTTAGGTGTATTACTTAAATGGTCATCACCTCTTATTACATCTGTCATTCCCATTAAGGCATCATCAATTGCAACTACAAAATTATATGTAGGAACCCCATTACTTCTAGCAATAACAAAATCATCAACTTCACTACAATTAAAGTTCATAATTGATCTTACACCATCAATAAATGTAATAACTCCCTCTTTAGGTGCTTTAATTCTAACAACTGGTTCTATACCTTCAGGAATAGGAGGTAATACTTTACCCTCTTCTGGTCTCCAAGTACCATCATATCTAGGAGTTTGTTTATTTGCCATTTGAGTTTCTCTTAAAACATCTAGCTCTTCTTTACTCATATAACACTTATAAGCTTTACCTTCTTCAAGTAGTTGGTCTATATATTTTTTATAAACATCCATTCTTTTTGATTGATATTCTACTGTTCCATCATAATCTAAACCAACCCATTCAAAAGCTTCCATAATAGCACCTAGTGCATCAATATTATTTCTTTCAAGATCAGTATCTTCAATTCTCAATCTAAATACACCTTTATTTCTTCTTGCCCATAAATAACTATATAAAGATGTTCTTAATCCACCAATATGTAAATAACCTGTTGGACTTGGTGCAAATCTTGTTACTACCATTAATCTTCCTTATTCTTATAACTTTTAAAAAAACCTATTGCGGATACTATAATAACTCCCACAAGAAATATTATCATTGCTAAATCAAGCGGTTCCATTTGCATCCTTTTCTTTAAGTTGTCCACATGCAGCAGAGATATCTAGACCCTTTGATTCCCTTATTGTGCAAAGTAAACCTTTACTTATCAAGTAATTTTGGAATTCTATCATCTTTTTGCTTTCTGGTCTTTGATATGTAGTACCTGGATATGGATTAAAATATATTAAATTTACTTTTGCTTTTATTCCATCAAGTAATGACAGAAGTTTTTTAGCACTTGCTATATCATCATTTTTATCTTTTATAACAAGATATTCAAACATAACCTTTTTTCTTGCATCTACTGGAAACTTTTTTACTGCATCAATTATTGACTTTATATTGTAAGCTTTATTCATAGGAATTAACTCACTTCTTAATTCATCATCAACAGCATGTAAAGAAATAGCAAGTTGAATTCCTAAATCTTCATTTCCTAGTTTCTCTATTTTAGAAGAGATTCCAGATGTTGATACAGTTTGTCTTCTTCTATTTATAGATAAACCCTCTTCTTCTGAAAATACTTTTACAGAATGAACAAAATTATCATAATTATCTAAAGGCTCACCCATCCCCATAAAAACAATATTTAATGATTTGTTTTCATCAATATTATTATCTCTTTTCATATGCACAATTTGAGCAACAATTTCACCAACACTTAGATTTCTAACAAATCCACCTTTTGCAGTTAAGCAAAAACTACACCCTACTTTACATCCTACTTGTGTTGATATACATACTGTATGTTTTTCACCTTTTTCAACGACACCATCATCACCAATTTGTTTCTCTCTCATTAATAAAAAAACAGTTTCCACAGTATGCCCATCGTGAAGTTTAAAAAGATATTTTATACTTCCATCACTACTTTTTTCTTTTTTTATGATTTGTAAAATATCAATTGCGTAGTTCTTTTTTAAATCTTCTTTTAAATCATTTGGTAAATTTTTCATCTCATCATAAGATGTGGCATATTTTTTATATATCCAATTATAAACCTGTTTTGCTCTAAATGATGGTTTTAGTTTCCCTTTTAACTCATCTAAAGTAAAGTCATATATTGATTGCAATTTTTTCCTTTTTATAATGTTTCACATGAAACATCATCTTACTTAATTATATTTTTTTCTAATAAATATTTTGTGATTTTTTCCATAGCCTCTTTGTGATTCTTTTTAAAATCTTCGTGAGCATTTTTGTTTGTATAATTTGTTACTATGAAGATTCCAGCAACTGGTATTTCAAACTCACGTGCCACTTTTACTACAGAAAAGAACTCCATATTTTCAATTCCTATCCCATAATCATTATATTTTTTTGCAATTTCAAAATTTGTTGTAATATAATTCGAACTATTTACAATAGTGTCATTTTTAGTCATTTTATTTTCAGATTCCAATACATTATCAATAGGAGTATATGAGTTATTTTCTAAAAAAGAGAGTTCCACATTTGAAGCTCGTTTTGATTCTATAATATCTAAAATATTATGATTACCATAACTTCCTGCTGTACCAATAAAAAGTATATAATCTGGTTTATTAAACAGACATCTTCTTGTAAGATTTATAGCAGTATCAACCAAGCCTATTCCCATAGGTTCGGCAAATTTAAAACTTTCTATATCACCAGCACAAATTATCATTTGCATTCCATTTTATAGTTTGTCATTATAGAAATTTTCTGTCTAGAAACTTCAGGTACTGGTACATTCTCTTTTTTGATTGAAGAGTCAATTCTAAGTGTTGTTGCGGCTTCTCTATATGTACGCATAATATTATTAATAAGATTTATTGATTTTACACTACACTCCTTTTTCAAATCATTTGAAAGATTTTTTGCATATGTTTCCACCCACTCTATTGACTCAAGTCTTAGTAAATCTAAAATTACATTATAACTATCATCTTTTACTCTCCAAGAAAGATTATTTAAAGATACTGATGTATCTCTATTTTCTTTTAAAGATGTAATTAAATTGATAAATTCACCCATATTAAGTGCATCTGTTGTCTCAATTTTATAATTTAAAGTGCCTAAATAACCATAAATTTTTGGACTTGTGTTTGTACGTTGATACTGTGGTCTTACATTAAATGTACCTAGTTGTTTTTCAACTTTTTTGTACTCTTTTATTTTTCTTTCAAAAAGTTCCAATCTTTCAATAACTTCTTTTTCTTTTTTATCTTCAATGCTAACTGATATATCAGCACCTAGTATATTTGGTATCAAATCTTTTGTAAACTCTTTACTAAACTCAATCTCATAAGCATTTAGTAAAAATGGTACCAACAAAAATATAAATTTTTTCATTTTAAATCCTTACAGGAATATTGTTATCTCTTAAATATCTTTTTAAGTCCATTATATCAATCTCTTTAAAGTGAAAAATTGATGCAGCCAATGCAGCACTAGCACCATGTTCAAAAGCTTCTTTTATATGTTCCATTGTTCCAGCTCCACCACTTGCAATAACTGGAATATCTACTATACTTGAAATTTGTTGTGTAATATTTAGTTCAAATCCACTTTTTGCACCATCTGTATCCATAGAAGTTAAAAGAATCTCTCCTGCACCCCTATTGTAAACCTCTTTTGCCCAAGCAAGTGCATCTAAACCAGTATCTTCCCTACCACCTTTTACAAAAACATGATAAGAGCCATCTGCAACTTTTTTTACATCAATGGCAACAACTATACATTGACTACCAAATCTTTTTGCACCTTCATCTATAAATCCTGGATTTACAACTGCACTTGAGTTTACAGAAACTTTATCACAACCTACATTTAAAAGTTTGTATATATCTTCTAAAGTTCTAATCCCACCACCTACTGTTAAGGGGATAAACACCTCTTTGGCAACATCTTTTACAATATCTACTATAGTATCTCTATTTTCATGACTTGCTGTTATATCTAAAAAAGTAATCTCATCTGCACCTTCATTGTTGTACCGTTTTGCAACTTCTACAGGATCACCTGCATCCTTTAGTCCAACAAAATTAACGCCCTTTACAACTCTTCCATCTTTTACATCTAAACATGGAATTATTCTCTTTGCAAAATTGCTCACTTTTTATCCTTATTTGTTTTTAACTTTTTATATTATCTAAATGTAAGTTAAGTTCATATATAATCCAAACTCTTATGGAAAAAGTAAAAGCAAAAAAGAAATACGGTCAAAACTTTTTAAAAGATGACACAGTCTTATCAAGAATCATCCAATCGATGCCCAAGAACAATAATCATATTGTGGAAATTGGGCCTGGATTAGGTGATTTGACGAAAAATTTAGTCAAATGCAAAGATGTAACTGCCTATGAAGTTGATACAGATTTATTTGCTATATTAAAAACTAAGTTTGCTATCCCAATAGATAATGGTTCCCTAACACTGGTCCACACTGATGTTTTGGAAGCATGGGATAGACAAGGAAGCTTACATAATAGCACATACGATCTAATCGCTAATTTGCCGTATTATATTGCAACTAATATAATACTAAGAGCATTTGAAGATGAAACTTGTGAACACATAATTGTTATGGTTCAAAAAGAGGTAGCTGAAAAGTTTTCTGCCAATGAAGGGGACAAAGAGTTTTCTGCATTGGGTGTGATATCAAAACTATGCTCAAAAGAGTCTAGAATTTTATTTGATGTACCGCCAGAATCTTTTGAACCAGCTCCCAAAGTTATGTCTTCAATTCTTTATATAAAAAAAGATATGACAAAAAGAATGGATAAAAATTTTAACAATTTTTTGAAAGCCTGTTTTCAACAGCCTAGAAAAAAATTGTCTAAAAATATCTCTTCTTTAGTTTCTAAAGAGACTATTCTTTCTTTATTTAAAGAGCTTGAAATAAGTGATAACATCCGACCTCATGAGCTTAGTTCATCTTTGTATAGCCAAATATATACAAAGGCAATATTGAATGGAAGAGAACAAAACATTACAGAATAATACACAAGTTGTAGAAAACTCTGCTCCTGTAGCTACAACTACTACACAACCAACAGCTGAAGGTACTAAGAAGCCAAAAAATAAAAGACCAATGAACAAGAGAAAAAAAATCGTTGTTCCTAAAATGGAAGACCAATCAGGTGAGGGTTGGATTACTGATTTAAGAAAAGCTCATATTATCAATGAAAGAATTCATAAAGATAGATTAAATCCACACAATAAATTAAATCTTAGTTCTACACAAAAAATCAGAATCACTCCATTAGGTGGTTTAGGTGAAATTGGTGGAAATATGATGGTAATTGAAACTGAAAAAAGTGCAATTATTATTGATGTTGGTATGAGTTTCCCTGATGAAGATATGCACGGAGTTGATATTTTAATTCCTGATTTAACTTATATCAGAGAGATTAAAGACAAAATTGATGCAATTATTATTACCCATGGACATGAAGACCATATTGGTGCTATGCCATATCTATTTAAAGAAATGCAATTCCCAATTTATGGAACATCTTTGCCATTGGAAATGATTGGTTCTAAGTTTGATGAACATAAAATGAGACAACATAGAAGTTATTTTAAGGCAGTTCAAAAAAGAACTCCTATTAAAATAGGTGATTTTGAAATTGAATGGATGCACATAACTCACTCAATTATTGATGCTTCATCTTTAGCAATTAAAACAGATGCTGGTATTATCATTCACACTGGAGATTTTAAAATTGACCATACTCCAATTGATGGTTTCCCAACTGATTTACATAGATTTGCCCATTATGGAGAGCAGGGTGTTTTACTTCTTATGTCAGATTCAACAAACTCACATACTGCAGGGTTTACAAAATCAGAATCAACAGTAGGACCTACATTTGATAATCTATTCTCTAAAGCAAAAGGTAGAGTTATCATGTCAACTTTCTCTTCTAATATTCACAGAGTTGCACAAGCAATTGAATATGGATTAAAATATGGAAGAAAAGTTTGTGTTATTGGTCGGTCTATGGAGAAAAACTTAGAACTTGCAATGAGTTTAGGATATATTAAATTCCCAAGAGACCAATTTATTGATCCACATGAAGTTCAAAAATATGATGATAACCAAATTCTTATTGTGACAACTGGAAGTCAAGGTGAATCTATGAGTGCACTTTATAGAATGTCAATTCATGAACACAGACATATCAAAATTAAGCCAGGTGATCAAATTATACTTTCTGCAAAAGCAATTCCTGGAAATGAAGCTAGTGTTTCTCAAATTATTAACCACCTACTTAAAGCTGGTGCTGAAGTTGCTTATCAAAACTTCTCAGAAATCCACGTATCTGGACATGCTGCGCAAGAAGAACAAAAACTTATGCTAAGACTTGTTAAGCCTAAATTCTTTATGCCTATTCATGGTGAGTATAATCATGCTGTAAAACATCAACAAACAGGTATTTCATGTGGTGTTTTAGAAAGAAATACTTATATTATGAGTGATGGGGAACAAATTGAAGTTACTCCTAAATATCTTAAAAAAGTAAAAACTGTTAAATCTGGAAAAACTTATATTGATAACCAATTAAATCATAAAATCTCTGATGATATTGTTTTAGATAGACAAACAATGGCAAAAGAGGGTGTTGTAATGATTGTCGCTCAAATAAATGAAAATGATAGAAAACTTTCTGAAAGAACAAGAGTTACATCTTTTGGATTAGTTCCTGACAAACAAGATAAATTTTTCTCTAAAGAGATTGAAGATTTATTAGAAACTTTCCTTACAAATGCAAAAGAGGGTATCTTTAAAAACAATAAATTCTTAGAAGATGAAATTAGAAAAGTTGTAAGAAAACATTGTGTTAGAAAATATAAAAAATACCCTATGATTGTTCCTACTATTTTTGTTCAATAAGGATAAACAATGAACTATAATGAGATTGCGAAAGAGGTTTTATTAACTGAAGCTAAAGAGTTAGAAAGAGCCTCTAACGCTAACTCTTTTGATATGAATGGTGCAGTTGAACTTATTTACAATACAAAAGGAAAATTAATAGTTACAGGTGTTGGTAAATCAGGACTTGTAGGTACAAAAATTGCTGCAACTTTAGCAAGTACTGGTACAAGTTCTTTTTTCCTTCATCCTACTGAAGCTATGCACGGTGATTTAGGTATGATTGGAAAAGATGATGCCGTTTTAGCCATATCTTATTCTGGTGAGAGTGAGGAGTTAATTCAAATACTTCCACACTTAAAAAGATTTGATATACCAATGATTGCCATGGCAAAAAATCCTAACTCTACATTAGCAAAATATGCTGATATATTTTTCGATATCAATGTTACAAAAGAGGCTTGTCCTTTAGATACTGCTCCTACATCATCTACAACTTTAACTATGGCAATGGGTGATGCACTTGCTGTTTGTTTAATGAAAAAAAGAGATTTCAAAAAAAGTGATTTTGCTTCTTTTCATCCTGGTGGAAGTTTAGGTAAAAAACTATTTATAAAAGTTTCTGACTTAATTAGAACGGAAAACTTACCTGTTGTTTCACGTGAAACTCTTTTAAAAGATGCTATTATTAAAATGAGTGAAGGTAGACTAGGAAATGTTATAATAACCGATAATGAAAAAGTTATTGGACTATTAAGTGATGGAGATTTAAGAAGAGCTCTAATGAATGACAATTTTTCATTGGACTGTAAAATAGAAGATATAGCAACTATGAATCCTAAATTATTAAATAATAAAGATTTGTTAGCTAGTGATGCCCTTAAAATTGTAGAAGATTATAAGATACAACTTTTAGTTGTTGTTGATGAAAGTAATAAACTTGTTGGTGTATTACATATTCATGATTTAATAGAAGCAGGAATTAAGTAGGTACCATGAAAAATCAACCAGAAACAAATCAAGAAGATGTGAGATTAAATAAATTTATTTCTCATAATACTAAATACTCTAGAAGAGAAGCTGATGCACTAATTGCAGAAGGTAGAGTTAAAGTTAATAAAAAAACAATAACTGACTTATCAACAAAAGTTTTAACAACAGATGTTGTTGCAATAGACAATAAGCCTATCAAATTTGAAAAAAATAAAATGTATACTGTATTGGTTTATAATAAACCAAAAGGTGAATTAGTTACTAAAAATGACCCACAAGGTAGAAGAATTATATTTGACACGCTAGGAGCTAAATATAAGCACTTTTTACCAATAGGGCGGCTTGACTATTCAAGTGAAGGAGTTTTGCTTCTTACGGATAGCGTAGACGTTGCAAATGCACTAATGCATTCTGATTTGCAAAGAGTTTATAAGATTAAACTAAGTGGTGCTCTAACTAAACAAGTAGAAGATGCCATGAATAATGGTCTTGAACTTGATGATGCAACAAAAGGTGCAAGAAAAGATAGCAAAGTTAAATCAATGAATTTTGCTCCATTTTTAGGATATAAAATTGATTCTGTTAAAGATACTTTTTCAAAATTAAAAGTTGCAATTACAGAAGGTAAAAATAGAGAATTAAGAAGATTTTTTGCTCACTTTGGACTTGATGTTTTAGATTTAAAACGAGTTGAATATGGTGGAATATCTTTAAATAATTTACCTACAGGTAAAAGTAGATATCTTACAAGAGAAGAATACAAAAACTTAAAAGATTATCTAGCTACTAAAGATAATGACTAATCTTAGTTCAATTTTACGTCCTAATACACTTGAAGAGTTTGTAGGTCAAAGTCATATAATATCGAAAGATAAAGTTCTATATAAATTAATTATAAAAGGTGAGATTCCTCACCTTTTTTTTTATGGTAAACCTGGAACTGGAAAAACTACTCTAGCTAAAATTATTGCAAAAACTATCAACACTGATTATTTTTATTTTAATGCAACCTCAATAAAAATAGAAGATTTAAGAAAAGTATTTATCAAATATGAAAATAGTCTTATTAAACCAATTATATTTATCGATGAAGTTCATAGATTGTCAAAAAATCAACAGGAAGTTTTACTTCCAATTATGGAAAATTACCAAGCAATAATTATTGGAGCTAGTACAGAAAATCCATTTTTTACTTTAACTAATGCCATTAGATCTAGAAGTTTTTTATTTGAATTTTTACCACACTCAAAAGATGATTTAACTTATATTTTAACTGTTGCCCAAAACAAATTAAATACATTGCTTAGTGATGAAACAAAAGAGTACTTAATCAATAGTTCTTCAGGAGATGCAAGAGCTATGTTAAATCTTTTAGAATTTGCATTTAAAATTGATTCTAATGTTTCATGTGAAACATTAAAACAATTAAGACAAAATGTTATAGGGGATGGAGTATCCTCTTCTAATACACACTATGATTTAGCTAGTGCTATGATTAAATCAATTAGAGGATCAGATATAAATGCAGCACTTTATTATCTCTCTAGATTAATAGAAGGTGGAGAAAGTGTTGAATTTATTACAAGAAGACTTGTTATATTAGCAAGTGAAGATATTGGAAATGCAAATCCAAATGCTTTAAATCTAGCAGTAAGTACAATGTTAGCTACATCAAAAATAGGTTATCCAGAAAGTAGAATTATTTTATCTCAATGTGTAATTTATTTGGCTTCATCACCAAAATCAAATTCTTGTTATGAAGCAATTAATAAAGGGATAAGTGAAGTTAAAAATGGTAAAATCTTTGATATACCAAAAAATATAGACTCATTCCATAAGGACTATCTATATCCACACAATTATGGTGGTTATGTAAAACAAGAGTATTTAACTCAGCCAATTAATCTCTACAATTCGAAGGGAATAGGTTTTGAAAAAACACTAGATGAATGGATAAATAAAATAAAGGATAAATAATTGGAATATTACAGTTGGATATTAGCATTTCATATAATATCAGTTCTATCATGGATGGCAATGTTATTTTATCTGCCAAGACTTTTTGTTTACCATGTAGAAAATATTGATAAAAAAGATTTTGTGGATGTTGTAAAAATACAAGAGTATAAAATTTATAAATATATTGGTATGCCTGCTATGTGGACAACAATCATAAGTGGCATAGCAATGATATATTTATCTCCTGAACTATTTAAAACTGGCATATGGCTACATGCAAAACTTACAGTAGTTATTCTTTTAATTATTTATTCATTTTCTTTAGAATATTTTAGAAAAAGTTTAGAAAATAACAGCTGCACAAAAAGTGGAAAATTCTTTAGAGCATACAATGAAGTTCCAACTTTACTAGCAATATTAATTGTAACCTATGTAATTGTTAAAGCTGTATCTATTACATTTACATTAATGATTACACTTCTATTTGCATTTATAATTTATATGATAATGAAACCAAAGAGAGTAAAAAATGAGCAATAATAATTTTGATAAATATTATGTACTTGATACAAATATTTTACTTGAAGATGCAAATAATATCTTCAAATTATCTGATGATAATAAAAACCTTATCATTCTTCCAGAAACTGTATTAGATGAAATTGATGCAAAAAAGAGTGGATTTGATGAAATAAATTTTCAAGCTAGAGAATTTGCTAGAGTTCTAGAAAACTCAACAATTATTTTTACAAAAAGTGTAGATGATTTTAAGATTGTTAGATTAAATATTGAGAATGATACTACAATATCTATTGATATTATCTCTAAACTTGAGTATCAGATGGTATCAAAAACAACGTCACAAAATATTGTTAATGATAGAAGAATACTAGAAATTGCACAATTTACAACTAAATATTATGATAAAAATTCTACTTTTTTATCTATGGATATTATGGCAAGAACAAGAGCAATATCCTTAGATATTAGAACAGAATCATTAATTGGTTCAAATAAAGAAGATTTTGTATATGAATTTGTTAAAACTATACAAATAAATTTTGAAGATTTAGAAACAATTGAAAATAGAGATATTATTGAATTGGATAAAGATTATAAAGTTTCAAATTTCTCATACTGTTTTAAAGTAAAAGGCTCAGACCAAGTTTTATTAGCATCAATTCAAAATAAAAAAATTAGAGTACTAAATGAAGATGAAGTAAGAAATCAAATAATTGCTCCACTTAATAAAGAACAACTTTTCTTCTCAAATGCAATTATACAACACTACTTCAATGTGTTAATTGTTGAAGCAAAAGCTGGTTCAGGGAAAACGCTATTGGCACTTAGTGGTGCATTAAAATTAGTAAAAAATAAACAATATCAAAGAATCATATATATTAGAAATTCAATTGAATCTTTGGATAAAGGTGAGGATGTTGGATATCTTCCTGGATTAGAAGAAAAGTTTAAAATATACAATCATCCTTTGATGGATAGTATAGATCATATTGTTCGTTCTGAATATAAAAAAAGAAGAATAAATAAAAGTAAAGATGAACAAGAAATTGATGAACAGGAATTAAAAACAAGAGTTGAGCAAATGATGCAAAACTATTTTATTGAAACAATGTGGGTAGGAGAGATGAGAGGTAGAACATTATCTAATGCATTTGTTATAATTGATGAAGCACAAAACATGTCAAATAAAACAATGCAAATGGTACTATCACGAATTGATAATAGCTGCAAAGTTGTAATTCTTGGAAGTAACAAACAAATTGATAACTTCTATGTAAATAAATATACTAACTCTTTAACTACATTATTAAAATCTACAAATGATGACTCCTCATTAGTAAATATTTTTGCAATAGAACTACAAAAAGTTTTAAGAGGTCCTGTTACTGAATGGGCTGAAAATATATTTTCTAATAAAAATAAATAATCTAATATTTAGCTTAATTCTGATACCTTTACGTATTATAATACGTAAGGGAATACAAAATGAAAATCGTAATACTTGACAGAGCTACACTAGGCTTGGATATTGATTTATCTAAATTAAATCAATTTGGTGAAGTAAAGACATATGATTATACTAATGAAAAAGACACCATTGACAGATTAATAGATTGTGATATAGTAATTACAAACAAAGTTTTAATAACAAAAGAAGTAATAGACAATACAAATCTAAAATTAATCTGTGTAAGTGCAACTGGAACAAATAATGTTGATGTTGAATATGCAAAACATAAAAAAATAGAAGTAAAAAATGTTGCAGGATATTCAACAATAAGCGTTGCTCAATTAACATTTTCTCTAGTTTTAAATTTTATTCAAAAATTAAATTACTATTCTAATTATGTTAAAAATGGTAATTGGCATAAATCAGAAATTTTTACCCATATTGATAAACCATTTATGGACTTGGGTGGGAAAACATGGGGTATTATAGGTCTAGGAAATATTGGAGAAAGAGTTGGAAAAATTGCAAAAGCATTTGATTGTAATATTAACTATTATTCAACTACAAATATGAATTTTAATACGTCTTATAATACAACTAATCTCACAACATTATTAGAAACATCCGATATAATAAGCATACACTGTCCACTTAATGAAAAAACAAAAGATTTACTCAATTATGAGAATATGAAATTATTAAAAAATGGCGCAATCATAATTAATGTTGCCCGTGGTGGAATAATAAATGAATATGATATTCCCAAGATATTAAAAGAAAAAAATTTATATTTTGGCTTAGATACAGTATCAATTGAACCTATAGAAGAAGATTCACCACTTAATGAAATATTAGAGCATGAAAATGTAGTTATAACACCACACATAGCATGGGCGTCAGTAGAATCTAGAAATAGATTAATAGACGGCATATATAAAAATATTGAAAGGTTTATAAATGAATGAAAATAAATTAAAATCACTGTTACAATATAAATCTAATGAAATGATTCCATCAACACACCTTATTAGAAAAAGTAAATTAGTATTTGATGCTATTCAATATAATAAAATAGAAAAAGCAGTAATACTAAGAGATGGAAAACCATCATTTATGTTAATGGATTTTGAAAAGTATGAAGAATTGATAAACTTTTTTATTAACAACAATATGTCAATTGACAAAGAGTTAGCATTGCTTGACAGTATAAATACTGAACCTAATCCAGAAGTAAAAGTGAATAAAGAAATAAATGAAATAAAGAAAGAAACAAATAAAGTGGAAAAGAGCTCATTGTTAGAAAAACTAGATAGCATTGAAGGTGTAATAAACAATGATAAAACTGAAATACAAGACAATCTAAAAGATTTTTGGGAATAAAATGTTAGACGTAATTATTATAGGTTCAGGAGGTGCTGGATTAAGTGCGGCATTAAGTGCTAAAGATTTAACAAATAAAGTACTAATTATCTCAAAAACATACCCTACTCATTCACAAACAGTTCAAGCACAAGGTGGAATAAATTGTGTATTAGATGAAGAAAATGACTCAATTGAAAACCATATAAATGATACATATAATTCATCAAAATATATATCTAATAAAAATACAATTAAAACAATGTGTAAAAATGCAAAAGAGACAATACAATGGTTAGATAAACTTGGAGTACCATTTAGTAAAGATGAAAAAGGAAATATCAAACAAAGGTATTTCGGGGGAACAAAGAACAAAAGAACATGCTATAGCTCTGATTATACAGGATTAAAAATAATCCATACACTATATGATAATTGCATTAAAAATGATATTAAATTTCTTCATGAACATATACTTATTGATTTAATAATTGAAGACAATAAATATAAAGGGGTAAAAATATATGATCTTGAAAATGGAAAAATAAAAAACATATATTCAAAAAGCCTAATAATTGCAACAGGAGGCTATGGGAATGTATATTCAAAGCATACTACAAATTCTATCTCAACTACTGGAGATGGACTTGCAATAGCCTATAGAAATGGTATAAAGCTATCTAATTTAGAATTTATACAATTTCATCCTACAGCTCTTAAAGGAACAAATACATTAATAAGTGAAAGTGCAAGAGCTGAAGGCGCATATTTAGTAGATAAAAATGAAAAAAGATTTGTAGATGAATTATCCACAAGAGATGAAGTTGCAAGAGCAATAAAAGAAAAACTTTTAAAAGATGAAGATGTATATTTAGATATGAGGCATATCAACATAGATATACTAAAAGAAAAAATGCCCCAAGAAATTAGACTTATAAAAGATATTCTAAATATAGATGTTAGCAAAGATTTAATACCAATTACACCAGCTGTACACTACACGATGGGTGGTATTTTAGTTGATGTTTCATGTGAAACATCAATAAAAAATATATACGCATGTGGAGAAGTGGCACAAAACAATACACACGGCGCAAATAGACTAGGAGGAAATTCATTACTTGAGATTATCACATTTGGAAAAATTGCAGGAAAAGAAGCAGCAAATAAATCAAAACAAATAGTTGAAAATAGAGCAAAAGAGATAGAAGATGATATACAATTTATAGAAGAACTTTTAACTAAAGAGATAAACAAATCAATATATGAGATAAAAAATGAGCTAAGTACATATATGTTTAAAAATACTGGCTTATTTAGAACAAAAAATGATTTGATTAAAATGTTAGATATTATAAAAACTTTTGAAAAAGAGTACAAAAATAGTGGAATAAAAAATAAAGATTTAAATTACAACAAAAATTTATTAGAATACTTAGAAATTGGAAATATTATACTTTTATCAAAATTAACAGTAATTTCTGCACTAAAAAGAGAAGAATCAAGAGGCTCACATTATAGAATAGACTTTAAAAATAGTTCAGAAAAATACAAAAAAATATCAACGATGCAATTAATAAATGGAGAAGACAAACATAACTTTGAGGATGCAATATGAATATTACAATAACAAGAAATAATAAAGAATATAAATATAAACTTGATAAAGAATATTCAACTATTTTAGATGCACTAGAATATATAAAAGAAAATATTGACAATACATTATCATATAGAAGTTGCTGTAAAAGTGGGATTTGTGGTTCATGTGCAGTAATAGTAAATGAAAGTGAAAAATTAGCATGTAAATCAAAAATTGATGAAAATGATAAAGTAAAACCATTAAAATATTGTAAAGTAATAAAGGACTTAGTTGTTGAGATAAATCAGATTGAAAAATTATTGAAAGAAAATAAGACATTTATTGAAAATTACTCAAATAATCTAATTACAAATGATGAACAAAAGCTTATAAATATACAAAGTAATTGTATTTTATGCCAAAGTTGCTATAGTTCGTGCCCTGTAGTAGAAATAAATAAAGAATTTAAGGGTCCATATGCACTAACAAGATCACTTAGGTATATAAATGATAAAAAGGAATCAAATTTTTCAAATAAATTAGACGAAATTCAAAGAAATGGCATATGGGATTGTACTCTTTGTGGTAATTGTACGCTAGTTTGTCCACAATTTATTGATCCAAAAACTGATATAATGAATCTTAGAATGAAATCAATTCAAAATGGATATTCAGACCCAAATATTCAAAATAATAATTTTTTTAATGAGTTTGATTTTGATTCAGGCTTTAATCCAAACTCATTTTAACTATGAATCTAATGACTTTTTAAGTACATCCCTAAAATGGAAATATGGGTCGTCTTTTAACTTATTTGCCATTATTATTTTATCTTGCAATTCCTTATTATTTTCATAATATAAAGCAATAGATTCTTCAATAATTTTACTTTTTGTCTTTCCGCTGTTTGTACTTAACTCTGTTAAATAATTATTTGTCAAACCATCAACTGATAATCCTATTTTAATACGTCCGATCTTTTGTATTGGTCTTCCTGGTTTTCTTTTTTCCATAAAACATACCTTTTTATAGTATCTTAATAATTATATCTAGTTATTTCTAAATATATCTAGAAAAAATTATATATTAAGATTTTATTGAAAAATCTTAATATACATTAATAAAATAAAATATAAAAAATAATTTTATTAAGAGATTAATTTTTTGAAATAGTAGAAAAAAGAGATAACTTTTCTAATAAAAAAGATTCAACTATTTCATCAATGCTTTTTTCATTATTAACAATAAGTACTTTAGTATTTTCATCAATAAATGGCCAAATATATTCTTTGTCATTTATAACAACAACATAATCAATCCACTCTATAATATCTTCTTTTCTTTCAAAGAATTCACAAGAAATAATTTGTCCATCATCTAAAGTAAGATAAGCCCAAGAAAAATTTTCTTCTATACTAGATATAACACATTCATGTCTATTGTCAGAATTTGTAGGAATTAAAATTGTCATTATAAAGCCTTTACTTTTTATAATTATATTAAATAGTTTTTATTAAACCAATAAGAAAAAATATATAATGCCCAAAAATGTTGCTTAAATTTATTAGTTTTAGCAAGATTATAAATCATAATCACATAGTCTTTATTAAATAAATTTGTTTCACCATTAACTTTTAAGACTAAATCTAACAATTCATCGCCATATATAGAAAAAATCCATTCATTATATGGAGAATTAAAGCCTTTTTTAGTTCTATGTATTATTTTTTCAGGAATATACTTATTTGCTATCTTTTTTAATAGATATTTATTAGTATCACCAACTTTTAAATCAGAGCGTACAGAAAAAAGATAATCAACAAGTCTAAAATCTAAAAAAGGTGTACGTACTTCAATAGAATTAGCCATAGAGATACGATCTACCTTAGAGAGTAAAGATTGTCCTAACCAAACCTTTAAGTCTATATAACTCATCCAATCAACAGGATTTTGTTTAGCTTTTTCTTGTTTGAATGTTGGTAACCGTTTAAATAATCTCTTTTTTTGCAAAGTAGTGTAAATTTCGCCAAAAGAATTATATATATTTTCATCACAAATAACACGACGCAAATATTCACTCTCTTTTGTATTATTCTGTAATGCTGATGAAATATCAGCTAAAAAAGATGTTTGTGATGAACTCAAAGAATCTTTAAATTCATAATATTTTAAAAACTTTGAATAATTATCATAACCTAAAAAAAGCTCATCACTACCTTCACCACTTAAAACAACTTTTATTCCCTGTTTATTAATGAGTTTTGTTAAACAATATAAAGGAAAAGCAGCACTATCAGCATGAGGTTCTTCCAAAGCATCAACAACTGTATCAAAAACATCCAAAAAATCATTTTTAGAGATTTCTAAAGGATGATGAATAGAGTTTATATTTTTAGAGACAATTTTTGCATATTCAAGTTCTGAATAGTTTTTATAATCAGAATATCCCACAGAAAAAGTGTGAATCTTTTTTCCAGAAATATTTGTATATAAAGTCGATATAAGAGAACTATCAATTCCCCCACTTAGTAAACTACCAATTTCAACATCACCTACAAGCCTTGATTCAACACTTTTATACAAAAGTTCTTCAATATCATTTAAAGCCTTATTTTCATCATCTATTTGCTTATATGTATTTATTTTATAATACTTCTTAATAAAAAGCTCATTATTTTCTAAAAGCATATAAGATGAGGCTTCCAATTTTTTAATATCATTGTAAAAAGTTATATCATTTAAACTGACAAAATATTGCAAATATTGAGATAAGGCAATTTTATTTAATGAAGGAGTGGTACCTAAAACTTTTATAATAGACTTAATAGAAGAAGAAAAAATAAATTTATTATCTTTAAAATAGTAAAAAAATGGCTTTTTACCGTATCTATCTCTTGCACAAAAATATTTTTCTTTTTTTATATCAAAAAGAACAAATGAAAACATTCCATTTAATTTATTTAAAAAATCAACACCATACTTCTGATACAATCTAATTATAACTTCAGTATCTGATGAAGTTACACAAGATAGATTCTCAAGAGTTCTTAATTCACAGAAGTTATAAATTTCACCATTAAAAACAATTAAAATATCATCAAAAATCATTGGTTGATTAGCTTCATCATCAACATCAATAATTGATAATCGTGTATGACCAAACTGATGATTTGTACAAGTGTAAATAGAAGAGTTATCGGGACCTCTATTATTCATAATATTTAAAGCAGAAGAAAAGTTATCTGAAATAAAGTTTGTACCTAATATACCACACATGCTAAAGCCCAAAAAATAAATCAATACATAAAATATATATGTACATAAAAAATATAAAAGCCAAAGAACTAACTAACACAGAAAATGTAGTATCTATTGGTTTACAATTATATAAGGATGACAAATTAACGTTATTAACAGCAAGAGGAACAAATAACTCCATAAAAATAATTGCCCCAACCATTGCAGGTAAATCAAATAATTGAACTAAAAATAAACCAACAACAGGCAAAATTAGATGTTTAAAAAAAGAGATATTTAGTGCTAAATTCCAATTAGCACTTTTAATCTTAACTTGAGCCATAAAAACACCAAAAATGATTAACTGCATAACAATTGCAGAATATGCGCCCATAGTAAAAAACTTTTCAAAATCATCATTAATATGAAAATTAAAATAATTGAATAATAAAGCAATAAAAGTAAACCAAATAGCTGGTATTTTAAATATTTCTTTTAATGAATTAAGAAAATTAAACTTTTCGCCAGCGAAAAAATAAACAGAAAAAATATACAAATAAAATACATTTGCAATATTTAAAGCTGAAGTATAAGGAACACTCTCTATACCAAAAAGAGCAATTCCCAATGGAATTCCTAAATTACCAGTATTTCCAACTAAAGATGAGGCTAAAAAAATAGACTTATCTTTTACATCATACTTAAAAATCCTAATTGAATAAAAATAAGCGATTCCTAAAACTATAAAAATAGCGATAAGATAAACAAAAGGTGAAATAATTAAATCTAAAGTAATAGGAGCTCTTGTCAGTCCCCAAAATATTAAAATAGGTTGTAAAAAGTATAGATTTAATAAAACAAAACTTTTTTCATTTATATCACTTGAAAATGTTCTTTTAAAAGCAAAACCAATGATAATAAAAATATAAATAGTTGCGACAGAAATTAAAGCTTCGATGAAGTATTCCTAATGATAATATTTGAAATATTATCATAAGGTATATTAATTAAAAAGGATTATGCTTTAAAGCATCATCCCTTTAATCATAAAAAATATTGTTGCAGATAAAAATGCTGCTGCTGGAACTGTAATAAGCCATGCTGCAATAATCTTTTTAATTGCATCTCTTTTTACATATTTAACACGTTTTGCAGATTTAAACTCTTTTTTCTCAAATTTAACTTGCTCTTCTTTTGTATCAATTAAATTGTAAAGTTCAGCAATTCTTTTATAATCAGATTTTGATTTTGAATCATTATTTTGTATTTTTAATAGCTCATCATGAAATTTATCAAGTTCTTTTTTATCTTTTTTAAATTTCTCACGAATATCTTTTAAAATTTTCTCTTCAGAAGAGTCCAACCACTCCCTTAAAAATCCAACTCCAAACACACCACCAACAGCAATATGAGTAGAAGATACTGGAAGACCTAATTGAGAAGCAACAATAACAGTAACAGCTGCAGCCATAGCAATAGAAAAAGCTCTTACTTGATCTAACTCAGTTATTTCAGAACCAACTGTCTTAATAAGTTTAGGACCATATAAAGATAATCCAAGGGCAATACCTATTGCACCAACAGCCATAACCCAAAAAGGAATTCCTACTTTTGAAGAAATTGTAGCATTCATAACAGCATCATTTATAGCAGCCAATGGTCCAATTGCATTTGCAACATCATTTGCACCATGGGCAAAAGATAATAATGCCGCAGCAAAAACCAAAGGAATATTAAATAAAGTATTTACATCTTTTCTACTATCACTTAATTCATTAGCTTTTTTTGCAATAATAGGTTTTACAAGAATAAATATAATAATTGCAATAATTAGTCCAGCAATTGATGCTGTAAGAAAATCTACTTTGACAATATGTTTAATACCTTTTAAAATAATATACGTAGAAAAAGCCCAAGTCATAAATGCAATTAATAGTGGTACAAATTTCTTAGCTGATTCTAACTTATCATCTTTAAACATAATATTCTTTTTAATAAAAAATAAAAATCCAGCAGCAATAAATCCACCTAAAAGTGGTGATATAACCCATGAAGAAGCAATTTTACCCATTGTTCCCCATGAAACAATTTCAAAACCAGCTGTAGCAATACCAGCACCCATCACACCTCCAACAATAGAGTGAGTTGTAGAAACTGGAGCTCCAATAGAAGTTGCAAAATTCAACCATAATGCTGCTGCAAGTAATGCAGAAGTCATTGCCCAAACAAACATTTGAGGGTCAGAAATTAAAGAAGGATCAATAATACCATTTTTTATTGTTTTAACAACGTCTCCTCCAGCTATAAGCGCACCTGCTGCTTCAAATATAGCTGCAATTACAATTGCCCACATTAAAGTCATTGCTTTCGCACCAACTGCTGGACCAACATTATTAGCAACATCATTTGCACCAATATTCATGGCCATATATGCACCAAAAACAGCACCTATTACTAAAAAAGTATTATTAGGTAAAGTATCATGTGAAGCATAACTCCATAAAAATACAATAACAATAAACAACAATGCAAATGAAAGTTTTGCAAGACTTGGTAGGGATTTATCCCTAGCTTCATCCATTCTTTTAATAGTATTAAAATCCAAAAATATCCTTTTGTAATCAACTTGTAATTATTAAATGTCATGATTTTAGCCATATTTAATTTACATAATTCTAAAACGAAGCTTAAACTTTTATACACTTTAGTACTAATTTATAATATAACTCTATATAATATTCCACCAAAATTTAAAAATTTGTAGTATAATTCTTAAAAATATATGAATTTAAGTTATACTTAAATATATAATATATATAATAGTCATAATTTATAGAGAAAGGAAATCTAATGTCTATTAAAATTTTAACAGAAAATGAGTTTCCTGAAGTATCTAAAGTAAAAAATAGATTTGATATTTTTAGAGTAATAGATATGAAAAAGGGAAAACTAGAAATTGTAGAATTTTTTGGAAAAGATGGAGTGTTTAGAGGTTTCGGAAGAAATACTAAACAAGCCTTCAAAAAAGCTAAAAAAGTAGCAAAAAAATACTACAAAGAGGAAGAAAGAGATTAATCTCTTCTTTTTCTTCCTCCACCATTTCTATTTCGGTTTCCACCACCATTAGATGATCGGTTTCTATTTCCACCACCAAATCTTCCTCTTCTTTGACCACCTCTACCTCTAGAGTCATCACCTCTGTCATCTTGCAGTCTATCAAAAAGTCTTTTTATATCAATTTCAGATTTACCAATATAATTATTACCTTTTACAAAAGTAGAATCACTTAATATTGACGCTAATTTAAAAGCAATAGTTGATAAATCATACTCTTCTTTTAAGCTCTCAACAATAGCAATTCCAGAGTCAAAAATCTTTTGTTCAGAAATTTTAGATTTTAAACTATTAGTTTTTTTCTCTTTAACTGAATCGATATTTGGAACAACTTTTGCTTCCATTTTTCCGCCAGTAGTTTTTTGAATTCGTTGAATCATTCTAAACTCATGTGGAGTAACAATAGAAATAGCAACACCTTCTTTTCCAGCTCTACCTGTTCTTCCAATTCTATGAACATAAGATTCAGAATCAAATGGTAAATGATAGTTAAATACATGCGTTACATCATTTACATCTAAACCTCTTGCAGCAACGTCAGTTGCAATAAGAACATCTAAAGCACCTTTTTTGAAAGATCTAATTACTTCTTCTCTTTGTCTTTGCTCCATATCTCCATGAAGACCTTTTGCCATGTGTCCTTGAGAAACTAAATATGTCGATAATCTATCAACTTCTTTTTTTGTTCTACAAAATATAATAGATTTTTCAGGGTCTTTAAAATCATAAAGTCTAATTAAAGCATCATCTCTTTCATATTCATCAACTACGTAAAATAATTGAGTAATTTTTGAGTTAGTCATTTCAGCTTTAGTAACTGTAATAAACTCAGGCTCTTTTAAAATACTTTGTGCAAGTTTTTTAATAGCAGGAGGCATTGTTGCAGAGAATAGTAGCGTTTGTCTTTGTTTTGGTAAAAATGTAAAAATTTCTTTTATATCATCAAGAAATCCCATATCTAACATCTCATCAGCTTCGTCTAAAACTACAAAAGATGGTTTAATATCAATCTTTTTACCTTTTAGTAAATCAATTAATCTACCTGGAGTTGCAACTATTATTGATGCTCTATCAATATTTCTTAACTGCATATTATAAGATTGTCCACCATATACAGTTGCTGTGTTTAGACCTGAATTTTTACCAAATCTAAATAATTCATCTGATACTTGCATTGCAAGTTCTCTTGTTGGAACAATAACTACAGCTTCAACACCACAGTTACCTTTCATCATGTTTATCATTGGAAGACCAAACGCAGCTGTTTTACCAGTACCAGTTTGTGCTTGACCAACCATATCTTTACCACTTAAAACTACGGGAATTGCATCTTGTTGAATAGGACTTGCTTGTTTAAATCCTGCTTCATCTATGGCATTTTGTAGTTCTTTTTTAAAATTGAAATCTGAGAAATTCATTAATTACCTTTGTGTATTTTATATACACGTATATATTTAAAACTAAAAGTCAAAACTTGATAAAACAGTTTAGTTATAAAAGTGTACAGTAACTAAATGAGTGAGTAATAAGTATATCTTGTGTATATTTGCCGGATTATACACAAAAGAGTATTAGTTTAAGCTTTAACAAAAGAGTTTTATGCTCTTTTGTTAAATATCACCCAAACCTTTGTAGTTTTCTAGGTATTTAGTATTATAGTTATTTGAGATGAAATCATTATTTTCCATCATTTTTTTATGAAATGGAATAGTTGTTTTGATTCCATATACTTCAAACTCATTTAAAGCTCTTTTCATAATATTAATAGCTTTCTCTCTATCTCTTCCCCAAACAATAAGCTTTCCAATCATAGAATCATAATGAGGTGGAACTACATAATTTGTATAAATATGAGAATCAACCCTTACATTTCTTCCACCAGGAACCATCCATTGTGTAATTTTTCCAGGACAAGGTAAAAATGTATTTGGATCTTCTGCTGTAATTCTACACTCTATTGCATGTCCTCTAAATTTTATTTTTTCTTGAGGAGGTAATACCTCACCTTCTGCAACTTTTATCATTAATTCAATAATATCAATTCCAGATACCATTTCAGAAACTGGATGCTCAACTTGAAGTCTTGTATTCATCTCCATAAAATAAATATTTTGTTTGTCATCTGCTAAGAATTCAAAAGTTCCTGCACCTTCATAATTTAAATATTTAGTAGCTTTTACAGCAACATCAAGAAGTTTTGCTCTAGTTTCATCATTTAATAAAATTGCTGGTGATTCTTCAATTACTTTTTGATGTCTTCTTTGTAAAGAACAATCTCTCTCTCCAATGTGAATTGCATTCCCATGAGAGTCACCCACAACTTGAACTTCAATATGTCTTGGGTTATTGATAAATCTTTCCAAATACATTGTACCATCACCAAAAGCAGCAAGTGCTTCACTTGAAGCTGCAGTAAAAAGTTGTTCAAATTTATCTTCATTTTCGATAAGTCTCATACCTCTACCACCACCACCAGCAGCTGCTTTAGCCATGATTGGGTATCCTATTTCACGTGCAACTTTTTTACCTTGTTCCACAGTATGTACAGCACCTTCAGAACCTGGAACAACAGGAACACCTGCTTTTACCATCTCTTCTTTAGCTTTTGATTTATCAGCCATTTTTTCCATTACTTCAACAGAAGGACCAATAAATTTTATATTGTGTAATCTACAAATTTCAACAAAATCTTGATTTTCAGATAAAAATCCATATCCTGGGAAAATTGCATCACAACCTGTCATCTCTGCAGCACTAATAATTGCAGGAATATTTAAATAAGATTCACTAGATTTTGCACCACCAATACAAACAGCTTCATCAGCATGTTTTAAATATGATGCTTCCTTATCTCCAGCACTATAAACTGCAACTGATTTTTTACCCATCTCTCTAATAGTTCGAATTGCTCTTTGAACAATTTCACCCCTATTAGCTATTAAGATTTTTTTAATTTCTGCCATACTTTATCTTTCTTATAATTTTTCTACAATAAATAGTGGCATATCATATTCAACTGGATTAGCATTTTCAACTAAAATTTCAACAATTTTACAATCAAATTCTGCTTCAACTTCATTCATTATTTTCATAGCTTCTAAAATACATAAAGTTTGTCCAGCTTTAACAGTATCTCCAACTTTTACAAATGGAGCTGATTCTGGTGATGGAGAAGCATAAAATGTTCCAATCATTGGTGAATTGATTGTATCTCCACTTACAGATGTTGGTGCTGATGCTTCAGTAGCAACTGGTGCAGGTGTAGCCACAGGAGCTGCTTGTATAGTTTGTACTGCAGGAACTGATGTAGATACAACTGTACCACCCTCAAAACCTGTTTGCATACTTATTTCAAATTCACCATCTTTGATTTTTAATTTATTTAAATCACTTTTATCAAAAACTCTGATTAATTCTTTTATATCTTTAAATTCCATCTCTAGCCTTTATTTTGAAAATTTTAGGGTATAATACACAAAAAACTATAAAAATGTAATAAATTGATTTTTAATGAAAATTAACAATTTTTACAAAAATTTATACATTTTTAACTAATTTTCTAAAAAAATCTTCATTTTTTGCCAAAAATTACTGATTTTTTAGAAATTTGAAAATTCTCATAGGAAAAAAAATGATAAGTGATAAAAACTTTATAAATATTGCAAATGAAATAGCAAGTGCCTCAAAATGTGTATCAAAACAAGTAGGTGCTGTAATAGTAAAAGATGGAAGAATTTTATCAACTGGATACAATGGAACACCTGCTGGATATAAAAACTGCAATACACATTGGGATAATGAATATACAAAAGATCATCACGATTGGTCAAAAACCTATGAAATTCATGCTGAAATGAATGCAATTATTTGGGCAGCAAGAAAAGGTATAAGTATAGAAGGTGCCACGATTTATGTTACATTAGAACCATGCAGTGAATGTTCAAAAAATCTAATAGCAGCAGGAATTGAAAGAATTGTATTCCAAAAAGCCTATGAACATACAAACTCGGAAATTGTTTCAAAATTCTTACAAGACAACAAAGTAATAATAGAACAAATAGACTAATGGCTCAAAAAGACAATAGTTCCTTTTATCAAAAAGCAATCAAAAAATATGGAATAAGTGCAAAAGGAGTTCACTGGAACTCTGAATTTACACAATATATGAGATTTGAGATACTAACTCAATTTATAAAACACGATATCAAAGAGTCTTCTATTATTGATGCAGGTTGTGGTTTTGGAGAATATTATAATTATCTGTTTGATAATGATTTAAAACCACTTTCTTATACGGGAATAGATTGTGAAGAACAGATGATAGAACTTGCTAGCAAAAGATTTTTGGATACTAAGTTTTATATTAAAAATGTTCTTTATGATAAATTAGATATTGCTGATTATTATATTTGTAGTGGAGCTTTAAATATTTTAAATAAAGAAGAGATTTTTCAATTTATTAATAAATGTTTTGAAACATCTAAAAAAGCCTTTATATTTAACTTCTTAAAAAACGACCCTTTAACAAAAGTAAAAGTAGATGATGTACTAACTTACTGTAAGACTTTGAGCAAAAATATCCAAATAGAAGAAAACTATTTAAAAAATGATATTTCAATATTTTTAAAAAAGTAAAATATCATATCTTTGTTATACCCTTTTTATATACTTCAATATCAAAAAAGGAGTTTTTATGACAATAGGACTATTTATACCTTGCTTTATGAATGAGCTTTATCCTGAAGCTTCAATGGCAACTCTAAAATTATTAGAAAAATTAAATTTTAATGTAGAATACCCAATAGAACAAACTTGCTGTGGACAACCAATGGCAAACTCTGGTTGTAGCCAAGACATAGAAAAACTTGCACATAGATTTGTAAATACTTTTAAAAATTACGATTATGTGGTAGCACCAAGTGGTTCTTGTGTAACTATGGTAAAAGAGCATTATGAACCTTTTTTTAATGATGACAAAAACTATAATAAAATCAAAACATCTATATATGAAATAACAGAATTTTTACATGATATTGTAAAAATAGATAAACTGGATTCTAAATTTAATCACAAAGTTGGAATTCATAACTCATGCCATGGACATAGAGTTTTAAAACTTGGAAGTGCAAGTGAACTTAATATTACACCTTTTAATAAATTGGAAAATCTATTATCACTTGTTGAAGGAATAGAATTAGTACAATTAAATAGAAAAGATGAATGTTGTGGCTTTGGTGGAACATTTTGTGTAACAGAAGAAGCCATTTCAGTTGCGATGGGAAAAGATAGAATAAATGACCATGTCAATTCACAAGTTGAAGTTATGACAGGAGCAGATATGTCATGTTTGATGCATATGCAAGGAATAATGAATAGGGATAAAACACCAATTAAAGTTATGCATATAAGTGAAATACTTTTAGGAGAAACAATATGAGCCATCCAGAAGAAGCAGCAAAATTTGTAGCCAATGATGAAAGAATGCATTGGCATGACAAAGCATTATGGTTTGTAAGAGAAAAAAGAGACAATGCAAGTAAAGGAATCCCTGAATGGGAAACTTTAAGAGAATATGCAAACAATATTAAAACTCATACTATGAATAAATTAGATTTTTATTTAGAAGAGTTTGAAAAAAATGCTATAAAAAAAGGTATAAAAGTTCATTGGGCAAAAGATGCCCAAGAGCACAATAAGATTGTACATGAAATTTTGTCTTCTAATAATGTTACAAAATTAGTAAAATCAAAATCAATGCTAACTGAAGAGTGCCACTTAAATCCTTATTTAGAAAGTAGAGGAATTGAAGTAATTGATACGGATTTAGGAGAGAGAATTGTTCAACTTAGAAATGAACCACCATCTCATATAGTATTACCTGCTATTCATCTTAAAAAAATGGATGTATCAAATACTTTTCACCAACACTTGGGAACAGAGAAAGGGAATGATGATCCAACTTACCTTACAAGAGCAGCACGTGCAAGTCTAAGAGAAGATTTTTTAACTGCACAAGCAGGACTTACAGGTGTTAACTTTGCCATAAGTGAAACGGGGGGAATCGTTGTATGTACAAATGAAGGAAATGCAGATATGGGAGCAAGTGTTCCTAAACTTCATATTGCATCAATGGGAATAGAAAAAATTATTCCAAGATTAAAAGATTTATCTGTATTTACACGTTTATTAGCTAGAAGTGCTACAGGTCAAGCAATTACATCTTATACTTCACATTTCCATGGTCCAGTGGAAGGTGGAGAGATGCATATAGTAATTGTTGATAACAAAAGAACACCTATATTAGCTGATGTTACTTATCAAAAATCACTTAACTGTATTAGATGTGGGGCTTGTATGAATACTTGCCCAATTTATAGAAGAAGTGGTGGACACTCATATAAATATGTAATTCCAGGTCCCATAGGCTCAACTTTAGGTGCTTTTAGAAATCCAAAAGAACACAAATCTTTACCTTTTGCTTGTACCCTTTGTGCTTCATGTACAAATGTATGTCCAGTAAAAATTGATTTAGATTCACAACTATATGCCCATAGACAAGATATGGCAAAAAAACACTTAATAGATACAAAAAAAGCAATAGCTATGAAAATAACATCTTGGGTAATGGACCATCCAACAATATTTAATCTTGGTGGAAAAATTATGAGAAAAGTAATTCCTATGCTTCCTAATTCAATAATTTATTCAAAAGCAAATGTTTGGGGAAAACAAAGGGATATTCCTAAAATGCCAAAAAACTCTTTTAAAGAATTATACAAACAAAGAAAGGATTCATAATGTCAAGTAAAGAAGAGATATTAAATGCAATCAAAGCAAATAATGTAGTAAAAGATGCAATCCTTCCAGAGTATGATGAATTTGGGATAACTTTTGAAAATAAATTAGAAAAATTTGCAGAAGTAATAAAAACAGTTGGAGGAGAATCTTTTGTAATACCAAAAGAAAAATTAGATGAAACAGTAAAAAAACTATATGAAAATTTAGGAATAGTTTACTCAAATGTAGAGTCATGTTCCCTAAGTAATTTTGATGCCAATGGACAAGAACATGCCCATGGATTAAAAGATATTGATTTAGCAATAGTAAAAGGAAATTTTGCAGTTGCAGAAAATGGTGCAGTGTGGATTAAAGATGTAAATAATAAACATAGAAGTCTTTATTTTATAGCTCAAAATATTATTATTGTTGTAAATAAAAATGATATTGTTAACAATATGCACGAAGCATATACAAAAATAGAATTTGAAAATAGTGGTTATGGAGTGTTTGTTTCAGGACCTTCAAAAACTGCAGATATAGAACAATCTTTAGTAATTGGAGCACATGGTCCTAAATCAGGATATATCATTTTTGTAGAATAATGTTATAATCAAACATTATGAAGAAATTTTTATTACTATATTTTCTATTCTTTTGTACTATTTGTTTTGCTGAAGTTGCTAATAAAGAAGTTCTATTACTCCACTCTTACCATAAAGGATATAAGTGGAGTGATGATATTTCTAAAGCAATTGAAGATAAATTTGCCTCTCATAAAAACATTGAACTTACAACAATGTACATGGATACAAAAAGAATCCTTGACCCAATTTACTTAAATAAATTAGCCAACTTATATAAAGAACAATTATCAAATAGACACTTTGATTTAATTATTGTAAGTGATAACAATGCTTTAGAATTTATGATAAGGTATCACGAGTATTTATTTAAAGATATCCCTGTTTTATTCTGTGGTATTAATAATTTTGATAAAGCACAACTTGAAGAAAATAGTATGAATGAATTTACTTCAGGAGTAGTTGAACAAGTTGATTTGGAAAAAAACTTTAAACTAATTCATGATCTTCATCCAAAAATGAAAAATTTGATTATTATAAATGATCAATCAAAAACTGGTTATGCAATAAAAAGAGATTTAAGACCAATAATTGAAAAATATAAATTCATTTTTAATATTAAATATATTGATAAAATGGATATAAAAGATTTAAAAAATGAAGTACAAAATCTTGATAAAGATGATGTTTTACTTTTTGTTTTGCTTTTCAAAGACAAAACAGGAAAAAACTTTACCTATAAAGAGGGATTAAAACAAATAAAAAGTATAAGTAAAAATCCAATTTATGGATTATGGGATTTTTATTTAAACTATGGGATAGTTGGTGGTCTTGTAACCTCTGCCTCAGCTCAAGGAGATAGTGTCGCAAATATGGCACTTCAGGTTTTAAAGGGGAAAAGCATAAAAAAAATCCCTATTTTAGAAAAATCACCAAACCGATATATATTTGATTATAACGAATTAAAAAGATTTGATATTTCATTGGATGATGTGATTGATAATTATGAAATAATAAATGAACCAACTTCTATTTATAGACAAAATACAAAATTTGTGATTATTATAATTATCATTATTTTTACTTTAAGTATTATGGTTGTAACCATGAGAGCAAATATTCAAAGAAGAAAAAAACTTGAAAATGAACTATCAAACCAATTAAAATTTGAAAAAGTTTTACTTGATACTATTCCAAATGCAATCTACTATAAAAACAGAGATGGGAAGTTTATAGGTTGTAATTTAGCTTTTGCAAAACTTTTTAACGTAACAAAAAAAGAGGTTATAGGTAAAACTGCCTTTGACTTTTTTCCTAAAGATATAGCTAGTAAAAATGTAGCGATAGATGAAAATATTTTAAAAAATCAAATAACAAATACTTCAGAGATTGCTTTACACTTTTCAAATTTACAAATGAAATATTTTATTTTAAATAAAGCCGCCTATGAAAATATCAATGGAGAAATTGGTGGAATTGTTTGTATTATGGATGATATTACAGATAGGGTACAACAAAAACAATTCATAATCCAACAATCAAAACTTGCTGAAATGGGAGATATGGTTGCTGCCATTGCTCACCAATGGAATGAACCACTAGTTGAACTCTCTGCCCTTGTTCAAGATATACAAACATCACATATGTTAGAAGAGCTACAAACTCAAGATGTGGAAAATTTTGTAAAAAGTTCAATGGTACAAATTCAATATATGTCACAAACTCTAAGTGACTTTAGGAACTTCTTAAAACCTTCAACAAAAAAAATAAATTTTTCTATAAAACAATCTTTTAACGATATTTTAGAGATTGTAGGGAAACAACTCTTTTATTGCAATATCAAACTTGAAATAAATTATCAAGAAAATTTTGATGATTTTATTATTTATGGATATAAAAATGAGTTTAAACAAGTTTTATTAAATCTAATAAACAATGCAAAAAATAAAATCGTAGAGAACAACTTAGAGAGTATAAGTAAAATTACAATTAACGTTTATAAAAATAGTAGTTATAATATAATAGAAATAGTTGATAATGCAGGTGAAATAGATGAAAAAATCATTCACTCCATTTTTGACCCATACTTTACAACAAAAAAAGAAGGTACAGGAATAGGTCTATATATGGCAAAAGTAATTATCGAAGATAAAATGCAAGGGCAAATATTTGTGAGAAATGATGAAAACAATGTTATTTTTACAATAAAAATTCCAATAAATAAAAAGGTTTGATTATGAAAATATTACTACTTGAAGACAATGATAAGTTAAATCAAACAATAAATAAAAGGTTGGGAATAAAAGGTTATAAGGTTGATTCTTTTACAGATGGACAAAAAGCATATGATGCTATAGAAAATGGTTATAACTGTTTTTTATTAGATATAAATGTACCAAATGTTGATGGAATTAAGATTTTAAAAAAAATTAGAGAGTATTATGAAGAAATTCCAGTAATTATTATCAGTTCTACCGTAGAACTAGATATAATAAAAGAGGCTTATGATTTAGGATGTAATGATTATTTGAAAAAACCATTTTTTATTGATGAATTGGAGATAAAAATAGAAAAGCTCTGTAAAATTGCAAAGGATGTTATAGAGTTCGACAAAGATTACTTTTTTGATTTTAAATCATCTTTATTAAAAATAGGCTCACAAGAAGTAAGACTTACAAAAAAAGAAAGACTTCTTTTAAATCTATTTTTAACTAAAAGAAATGAAATAATTTCATATGCAGCAATTGAAAACTATGTATGGGAAGGTAACTTCGTATCTTTAGAATCAATAAGAAGCTTAATAAGAAGGCTAAGAAAAATTTTGATTAAAGAATATATCCAAACAGTTGTTGATACAGGATATATTTTTAAAATATAAAATTTAGCAGTTTTTTTATATTTAAGATTAAAATATCATTTCATTATCATATTCACAAGTTACAATTTTAATGAACAAATACAAAAGGAGAATATATGAATATGTTTGGTAAAACAACTAAGCTACTTGTAGCATCGGCACTACTTACAGGTTTAAGTACTGCTTCGATGGCTGCTGAAAAAGTATATAAATGGAAGTTAGCAACAACTTGGGGACCAACACTGCACCCATTTATTGACGCGCCAACTAAAATGGCTGAAATGGTAGAAAAAATGTCTAAGGGAAGACTACAAATTAGAGTAGATGCTTCAAATAAACATAAATCTGCACTAGGTATCTTAGATATGGTTAAAGGTGGTCAGTATGATATGGGTCACTCTGCATCATATTACTGGAAAGGTAAAGACATTAATACAATGCCTTTTACAACAATGCCTTTTGGTATGACTGCGCCTGAACAATATGCTTGGTTCTATTATGGTGGTGGAATGGAACTTATGCAAAAAGCTTATGCTCCTCATCATGTACTATCTTTCCCTGGTGGAAACACAGGAAACCAAATGGGTGGATGGTTTAGAAAAGAGATTAATTCACTTGATGATTTAAAAGGTCTTAAAATGAGAATTCCAGGTTTTGCAGGGGAGATTATGGCAAAACTAGGATTAACAGTTACAAATATTGCTTCTGGAGAGTTATATACTTCACTTGAAAGAGGAACAATTGATGCTCTAGAGTGGGTTGGCCCAGGAATGGATATCAACATGGGATTCCATAAAATTGCACCTTATTATTATACAGGATGGCATGAACCAGGAACTGAATTACAATTCTTAGTAAATGAAAGAGCATTTAAAAAATTACCTGCTGATTTACAAGAAATCTTAGTTGTGGCGATGAAATTAAGTTCATATGATATGTATGCACAAAACTACGATATGAGTGCAACAGCTTGGTCAAAAATTGCAACTGATTATCCAAACATTAAAATTAAAACTTTCCCAAAACCAGTAATGGATGCTATGAAAAAAGCAAACGAAGAGTTATTAGTTGAAATGACTAAAGATCAACCTCTTTTAAAAGAGATTTTAGATTCTCAAAAAGCTTACCAAAAGAAAGCTAGAGAATGGACAAAAATGTCAGACTACTTATATTTAAAAGATAATTTATAAGAAGTTTGTTTAATCCCTTTTTAGGGATTAAACCATTTATAGGTTACATAAATATACTTTCAAAGTATGTTTATCTGACTTATTTGAAAACCCCAAAGGATTTTTTATGTTGTTAAAATTAGAGCGAGGTTTCGATAAATTTGCTAATTTTATTGGAACAATAACTGCTATTACAATGGTACTTATGATTTTAAATGTATTTTATGATGTTATCATGAGATATTTTTTCAAATCAGGGAGTATTGCAATGCAAGAGATGGAGTGGCATCTATTCTCTATAATTATACTTTTAGGAATATCATATACCCTAAAAGAAGATGGTCATGTTAGAGTAGATTTAATCTATGACAGACTACCAGATAGAAAAAAAGCTATGATTAATATGGTTGGTGTTATAACATTTATTTTACCAATTGCTTTGCTTGTAGGATTAAGTTCGATTGGAAATGCTCACGAAGCTTATGTATCTATGGAACAAAGTGGCGATCCAGGTGGATTACCTTATAGATGGATAGTAAAAGCACTTATACCTTTATCATTTTTACTTTTATTAATAACTTCAATTGGTTATTTTATAAAAAATTTAAATATCTATAAAGGAGTTCATCCATCAGATGATTATAACTTAAAAGGTGAAATTGAAAATCTAAAATGTGATTTAGAACAACATAAATTTCACATTGTAGATATTGATGAAAGAGGAGATTCTAAATGATAGGTATTATTATGTTCTTTACAGCATTATTTATGCTGTTAATAGGATTTCCTGTTGCTTTTACTTTTGGAGCTGTTTCTGTATTTTTTGGAATTATTGCAGGTATTGTTGAAATTGGTTTTGATAATGGATTAAGTAGCTTAATTGAAGGAATTCATGAAGGTATCTTGATGTTTGATTATATGCCATTTAGAATTTATGCAATTCAACAAAACACAATTTTGATGGCTATTCCTATGTTTATTTTTATGGGTATTGTTTTACAAAAAACAGGACTTGCAGAAAAACTACTAGAATCTATGGGATTTTTATTTGGAGAAATTAGAGGTGGAGTTGCGATATCAACTGTACTTGTAGGAACTTTACTTGCTGCTTCAACTGGGGTTGTTGGTGCATCAGTTGTAGCAATGGGAGTTATCTCTCTTCCTGTTATGATGAAGTATAAATATAATGTTCCACTAGCTGCAGGAACAATCTGTGCATCTGGAACTTTAGGACAAATTATTCCTCCATCAATTGTATTAATCATTTTAGGAGATGTATTTCAAGTTCCAGTTGGAGATCTTTTCTCTTCTGCTGTATGGCCAGGACTTGCTCTTGTTGCAGCTTATATTTTATTTATTTTAATAGTATCATTTGTAAAAAAAGATATGGCACCGGCTATTCCTTCACATGAACATATGGGAAGTAAAAAACAACAAGTGTTACAAGCATTGGTTGCGATTATTCCATCATTGACACTTATTATTTTAGTTTTAGGTTCAATTTTTGCAGGAGTAGCAACACCAACAGAATCTTCAGCAGTAGGATGTTTAGGTGCAATTGGACTTGCTTTAATGTATAAAACATTTTCAACTGATATGGTAAAAGAGGCAGCTTTAGAATCTGTAAAAATTACATCAATGGTATTTGGTATCTTAATTGGAGCGACTGCTTTCTCTATGGTATTTTCATATACAGGTGGAGAAGAGATTGTTCATGATTTCATGACAAATTTACCAGGTGATAGTAAATGGTCATTTATATTATTTACTATGTTGGCAATTTTAGTTTTAGGTTTCTTTATTGACTTTATTGAAATTTCATATATAATTGTTCCTATTTTAATTCCTGTTTCACAAGCATTAGGGATAGACCCAGTTTGGTTTGCAATATTAATTGCTATGAATTTACAAACATCGTTCTTAACCCCACCATTTGGATTTGCACTATTTTATTTAAAAGGTTGTGCGCCAGCTAGTGTAAGGACCATAGAGATATATAAAGGTGTATTACCATTTATTTTCATACAATTATTTGTATTAGCACTTGTTGCATTTTATCCTGAAGTATTTGGAATGAGTATTTCTAACTAAAAAGAGGCTTATTATGTCACTGTCACTGTTTTTAAAATTACTATCAAATATTATTTTAAAACAAAGTGACATAATGAACTCATTTATTAATGACCCCCAACAAAGAATTTATACAGTACCTCGCCTTGAATAAACTATTCTTTTTTTAATTAACAAAATATACATAAAAAAGGATTAACAATGTTAGAAGAAAAATATCAAGATTTTTTAGAAGTTATCTCTACAAAAATAGCAAAAAATCAAATTTTTACAGATAAACTTCATACTTTAGTTTATGGAACTGATGCCTCTTTTTATAGATTATTACCAAAAATTGTAATAAAAGCCAACAATGCTGATGAAGTTCAGTTTATAATAAAAGAGGCTTATAAAAAAGTACTACCAGTTACATTTAGAGCAGCGGGAACTTCCCTATCAGGGCAAGCAGTTAGTGACTCTATTTTAATAATTACATCTAGAAAGTTTACAAACTTTAAATTAGCAGATGATAAAAGTTATATAAGCTTAGAACCAGCTCTTACAGGGGAACAAGCAAATAATATATTAAAAGAGTTCAATAAAAAAATAGGTCCAGATCCAGCTAGTATCAATGCAGCCATGATAGGTGGAATTGCAGCAAATAATGCCTCAGGGATGTGCTGTGGGATATCACAAAACTCATATAAAACATTAAAGTCTATCAAGCTTATAATGGCTGATGGAACTAGACTTGATACAGCTAGCGAAAAATCAAAAAAAAGATTTAGACATCAACATACAGATTTTTTAGATGGATTAAAAAACTTAGCAACAAAAACAAAACAAGATAAAGAGTTGAAATCTTTAATAGAAAAGAAATTCAAAATCAAAAATACCTGTGGATACTCTTTAAATGCCCTAGTTGATTACCATGATGAATTTGATATCTTATCTCACTTAATCATTGGAAGTGAAGGAACACTAGCTTTTATAGAAGAAGTGACTTACAATACCGTAGAAGATTATCCGAATAAAGCAAGTGCTTTGATATTTTTTGAGAATATTAAAGATGCTTGTGATGCAGTATCAAAAATCAAACTTGCAAAAGACGATGGGAAAATTATTGTAGATGCAGTTGAGCTTATGGATAATAAAGCACTTAAGTCAGTTCAAGATAAAGAGGGAATGCCAAACTATCTTAAAGAGTTTAACAATGAAGTAACTGCTTTATTAATAGAAACAAGAGCAAAACTAAAAAAAGATTTAAAAATACAGACAAAAGACATCGAGGGTATTTTAGATGAGTTTAAAACAGTAAGACCTATAAAATTTACTTCAAAAGTAGAAGAATATACACTTTTTTGGAAGATTAGAAAAGGGCTTTTTCCAGCAGTTGGAGCAGTAAGAAAAATAGGAACAACAGTTATTATTGAAGATGTTGCTTATCCAATAGAGTCTTTATCTCAAGCAACACTTGAACTTCAAAGTCTGTTTGAAAAACATGGTTACCACCAAGCCTTAATTTTTGGACATGCTTTAGAAGGAAATTTTCACTTTGTATTTACCCAAGATTTCAATGATGAAAAAGAGGTTAAAAGATACGATGAGTTTATGAATGATGTTACTACATCAGTTGCTGTAAAGTACCAAGGAAGTCTAAAAGCTGAACATGGAACAGGTAGAAATATGGCTGCCTTTATAGAATTAGAGTGGGGAAAAACTGCTTTTGATATGATGGAAAGTATTAAAAATCTTTTTGATCCAAGTGGCATTTTAAACCCAGGTGTTATTATAAATCATGACAAACAAGCTCACTTAAAAAACTTAAAACCACTTCCTGCAACAAATGATTTAGTTGATACATGTATTGAGTGTGGTTTTTGTGAACCTATGTGTCCATCAAATGCAATTACCTTTACTCCAAGACATAGAATAGTAGCAAATAGAGAAATCAGCAGATTAGAATCTATTGGAGAACAAAAAGAGGCAGAGGAATTAAAAGAAGCATATGTTTATGATGGATTAGAGACTTGTGCAACTTGTAGCTTATGTTCAACAGCATGTCCTGTTGGAATTGATACAGGAGCTTTAACGAAATATCTAAGACATGAAAGAATTACTCCAACTCAAGATAAAGTAGCAACATTTATAGCAAATAATTTTTCAACAACATTAAGTGGTATGAGAGTTGGACTAAAAAGTGCAAATTTTGTTCACTCCTTAATTGGAACTTCACTAATGAATGGTATGACAAGTAGTTTTAGAAAACTTTTAGGAACTCCCAAATGGAGTGCGACACTTCCTAGTGGATTGAGTATAAACAAAAAATTTACAAATAAAGCAAGTGATAAAAAAATAGTATATTTTCCTTCATGTATTAGTAGAACTATGGGGCAAAGTAGTTTTTCTCAAGAAGAAAAAAGCCTATATGATGTAACAGTAGAGGTTTTACAAAAA
This sequence comes from Arcobacter sp., assembly GCF_050300555.1. NCBI lineage: Bacteria > Pseudomonadati > Campylobacterota > Epsilonproteobacteria > Campylobacterales > Arcobacteraceae > Arcobacter > Arcobacter sp. The sequence continues at coordinate 143,060 of NZ_JBNKXY010000002.1, read as the reverse complement.
GCTGGTTTTGAGATAATCTTACCAAAAGCTCTTGAAGAGTTATGTTGTGGTATGCCTTTTTCATCAAAAGGATTCAAAAAACAATCGGAGCAAAAATCAACCCAGTTAGAAAAAGCACTAATAGAAGCAAGTAAAAATGGCGAATACTCAATACTTTGTGATACAAGTCCATGTACTAAAAAGATGAACGAAAGCTTTATAAGTGATATCAAAATATATGAGCCAATTGAGTTTTGTTTAGATAAAGTTGTAAATGAATTAGAATTTACAAAAATAGATGAACCAATTACCATACATACAACTTGTAGTTCAAGAAAAATGGGATTGCATGAGAAATTTATAGCCTTAGCAAAACTATGTTCTAAGGAAGTAATTGTACCAGCTGACGTTAAGTGCTGTGGTTTTGCAGGAGATAGAGGATTTAATTTCCCAGAATTAAATAAATCAGCCCTAAGTTCTCTAAAAGAACAAACAAGTAAAGCTAAACTAGCTTTCTCTACTTCTAAAACTTGTGAAATAGGATTGAGTGAAGAATCAGGTCTAGATTACAACTCTATTTTATACCTTGTAAATAGATGTACTTCACCTAAAAATTAATAAACTAAACTTTCATCAAACAAATATTTTACCAACTTTGTGGTAGAATATTTGCTTTATAAAAAGGATTAAATGATGAAAGATAAGAAAATCCAACTTTTTGCAAAAAGGGTTTTATTCACTTTATTAGCTACATTCACTATTTCAAATGCACAAATGATAGACGCATTGGCATTGACGGTAAATGATGAACCAATTACTATTAATGATATCAATGAAAAGATGTCAGAAACAAACCTAAGAAAAGCAGATGCAGTTAGTTTATTAATTGATGAAATATTATATAACCAAGAGTTAGACAAACAAGGTATTAGTGTTGATATTTTTGAAGTAAATAACTATCTTGAAAAAATAGCTGCTTCAAATGGTATGGATTTATATACGTTTAAATCAATTCTTAGACAAAAAAATAAAAACTTTGAAGAGTTTGAAGCTCAAACTAAAAAAGAACTTCTAAAAAGAAAACTTGCAGATAAACTTGTACGTGGAAATATAACAATTGCCACAGAAGAAGATTTAAAAATCTACTATGAAAATAATCAAAATATGTTTACAACTGCTGCTATAATTGATGTAACACAATATGCTTCTAAAAATAAAAGAGCATTGATAGCTATATCTCAAAACCCAATGGCTATATTTCAAGAAGTAGTTAAAAAAGATTTTATTTTAGAACAAGATAAATTAAATCCACAATTGAAATTTCTTTTAAATGATACTAAAAATGGCTCTTTTACTCCTGTTTTTACAGCAGATAGAAACTTCGTTATGTTTTATGTAAAAAATAAAAGTGGTGTTACTACGCTAAAATTTGATGAAGTAAAAGATAAAATTTTTACTACTCTTATGAATGAAAGAGAACAAAAATTTTTAAAAGAGTATTTTGAAAAATTAAAATTAACAGCTGATATAAAAGTGATAAGATAAAGGAAATAAATGTTTGAAGTAATAATTGGTCTTGAGGTACATGTACAACTAAATACAAATAGTAAACTTTTTTGTTCTTGTGCAACTAGTTTTGGAGAAGCTCCAAATACAAATGTATGTCCTACTTGTTTAGGTCTTCCAGGAGCACTTCCTGTTCTAAATAAAGAGGCTGTTCATAAAGCAATTATGCTAGGAACTGCATTAAAATCAAAGATTAATCAAAAATCAATATTCAATAGAAAAAACTATTTCTATCCTGATTTACCATCTGGTTACCAAATATCCCAGTTTGAAGTGCCTGTTGTAGGACTTGGTGAGCTTGTAATAGATTTTCCATATGGAAGCCAAAAAACTATTGGAGTTACACGTGCTCACCTAGAAAATGATGCAGGTAAAAATATCCATGCAGGAGATGTTTCACATGTGGATTTAAATAGAGCTGGAACACCTTTACTTGAAATAGTTTCAGAGCCAGATATGAGAAGTGCGGAAGAAGCAATTTTATACCTTAAAAAACTTCACTCAATAGTTAGATATCTAGGAATTAGTGATGCTAATATGCAAGAAGGAAGTTTTAGATGTGATGTTAATGTGTCTATTAGACCAAAAGGTGATACAAAGCTTTATACTAGATGTGAAATAAAAAATATGAACTCATTTAAGTTTATTGAAAAAGCAATTATGTATGAAGTAAATAGACATATAGAAGCTTGGGAAGATGGAGTTCACGATACAGAAATAGTACAAGAAACTAGACTTTTTGACCCTGAAAAGGGTGAAACAAGATCTATGAGAGGAAAAGAAGATGCTGCTGATTATAGATATTTTCCAGATCCAGATTTAAGACCTGTAATTATTACAGATGAAATGATGGAAAAATATTCACAAATTCCAGAACTTCCAGATGAAAAAAAAGCTAGATTTGTAAAAGAATATGGAATAAAAGAGTATGATGCAAGCGTAATTACAAGTTCCCTTGAAATGGCACACTTCTTTGAAGAGATGTTAGAAGAGGGAATTAGTGGTAAAAATGCAGTTACATGGCTTACTGTAGAGTTACAAGGAAGATTAAAAGAGGGTATCACCCTTCAAACATCACCTGTCGATGCAAAAAAATTAGCAACAATAATTAAAAGAATTGAAGATAATACAATCTCTGGAAAAGCGGCAAAAGAAGTTCTAGATTTCCTAATGGAAAATGATGTAACTGTTGATGAAGTTATTGAGAAACTTGGATTAAAACAAGTATCAGATGATGGTGCATTACTTGCAATGATTGATGAAATTTTAGCAAATAACCAAGATAAAGTTGCAGAATATAAAGCAGGAAAAGAGAAAATGTTTGCTTTCTTTGTAGGTCAAACTATGAAAGTAAGTAAAGGAAGTGCAAATCCTCAAAAAGTAAGTGAATTACTTAAACAAAGATTATCATAAAATGAAAAACAACTCTATTGCAGTTATTGGTGCAGGAAAATGGGGACAAGCTCTTCATTTTGCACTTGGTTTAAAACAAAAAGTTTATATTTCATCAAGAACAACAAAAGATATTAAAAACTTCGTTGATTTAAAAACTGCTATGGATTGCGAATACCTAATAATTGCCATTCCAGCTCAAGAAATAAGAGCATGGCTAAGGGAAAATTTTGTTTATAAAGGACAAAAAATACTTGTAGCATCAAAGGGAATTGAAGCTTCTAGTGGTAAATTTTTAAATGAGATTTATGAAGAGTTTGTTCCTAATAAAAATATAGGTTTTATTTCTGGTCCTTCCTTTGCAGCAGAAGTTATGAAAGCTTTACCAGCTGCAATTGTAATTAACTCTGATTCTAAAAAGATTTATAAAGAATTTAGTAAATTTTTCCCTGATTTTCTAAAAACTTATTACTCCAAAGATGTAATAGGTGCAGAAATTGCAGGAGCATATAAAAATGTTTTAGCCATAGCTAGTGGTATTTGCGATGGACTTCATCTTGGAAATAATGCAAGGGCATCATTAATCTCAAGAGGTCTTGTTGAAATGGAAAGATTTGGGAAAGAGTTTGGAGCAAAAAAATCTACTTTTTTAGGTTTAAGTGGAGCAGGTGACTTATTTTTAACAGCTAGTTCAACCATGAGTAGAAACTACCGAGTAGGTTTAGGTTTAACAAGTGGAAAAAAATTGGAAACTATTTTAGAAGAACTAGGAGAAGTAGCAGAAGGTGTTAAAACAGCTGAAGCAATATATATTCTGTCCTTAGAAAACCATATTTATACGCCTATTGCAAATGAGGTAAAAAAAATCCTAGATGGAAAAAATCCTAAAGATAGTTTAAAAGATTTACTTAAGAGTTAATAGTGCAAACTATACCTTTTTTTAACCTATCTTTAACCCTTATTCCACTTTTATTTGTCTGGTATTATTATAATAAATGGACAAATGACAAATATGAAATAATAATCTCAACCTTTAGAATGATTTTTCAATTGCTTTTAATAGGCTATTTTCTTATATTCTTATTTGAAAAAAAAGATAATTTTATTGGCTTATTTATAGTTTTATTTATGGTTACTGTTTCCACTTGGATAGCCCTTAGAAATACAAATGATAAAAGCTTTAAACATTACTCAAAAATTTTTACTGCTATTGCTATTTCGGGGATTATTCATCTTGTTTTAATTATAGAATTTGTACTTGATTTAAAAGAGTTTTATGAGCCAAGATTTGTAATACCAATTGCAGGGATGATATTTGCAAATACAATGAATGCACTATCTTTAGCCATTGAAAGATTTGAAAAAGAGATAATAAGAGATGTTGTTTTTGAAAAAGCTAGAGAAATAGCTTTTAAAGCCTGTATGATACCTCAAATAAACTCTCTTCTTGCAGTTGGGCTGGTTTCCCTTCCTGGAATGATGACGGGACAAATATTATCTGGTGTTGACCCATTGATTGCTGTTAGATATCAAATAATGATAATGACAATGATAATATCAAGTGCTGGAATTAGTACTGTTATTTACTTTTTATTAAATAAAAGCAAAGTCTCTTAATAACTATATAATTATCTTATATAACTAAAAATAAAACCTTTTTTAACTTCATTAAATTATTCATTTATTAAGAAACTTTGTTTTTATGGATCTCACCCCACAAATATAACTGCTTTAATATAGGTTTTAGTGTTTGTCCATATTCTGTTAATGAATACTCAACCTTAGGAGGAACTACAGGATAAACTTCCCGATGAACAATTCCATCATCTTCCAACTCTCGTAACTTTTGTATCAACATCTTTTGCGTAGTTCGAGGAAGAAGCTTCTCCAATTGACTAAATCTTTTCTTTTCACTTCTTAAATACCATAAAATAAGAATTTTCCACTTTCCTGATAAAGCATCAAGTGCCGTTTCCACAGGACACTTTTCAATTGCTGAATTTTCTATTTTTTTAACCACTATTTTTCCTTACTATACTTTTAGATAGTACCTATTTTTTTAGTATGTTCTTGTTCTTTTGTCTAATTTTAGCTAAAGTTATAGCATAAGTAAATAGGAGAAAAAATATGAAAGCATATGTTGTAGAAAAATTAGAAGATAAAAAATTTGAATCGGGAATAAAAGATATTGTGATACCTGAAATTGGAGAAAACGAAGTATTAATAAAAGCAACATACTCTTCACTTAATTACAAAGATGCCTTAAGTTCAGTTGGAAATCCAGGAGTTACAAAAAACTTTCCACATGTAACAGGAATTGATGTTGCAGGAATAATTGAAAAATCAAATTCAACTAAATTTAGCGTTGGAGAAAAAGTTCTAGTAACAGGTTACGATTTAGGAATGAATACAGATGGTGGTCATCAAGAGTTTGTAAAAGTTCCAGATTCTTGGGTAGTTAAAATTCCTGAAATTATAAGTGATAGAGAAATTATGATTTATGGAACAGCTGGATTAACTGCAGCATTGAGTATCAATGAATTATTAAATAATGGTATAACAAAAGGAAATATTTTAGTTACTGGTGCAACTGGTGGAGTTGGAAGTATAGCCATAAGTATATTACATAAACTTGGATTTAATACAACGGCTATAACTGGAAAAGAAGATAAAATACAATTTCTAAAAGATTTAGGAGCAAATGAAATTATTCTAAGAAGCGAATTTGATGTGGAAAACAAAAGACTAATGGGAAGTGAAAAATTTGATGGAGTAATTGACACAGTTGGTGGAAATATTTTAGCTGAAGCATTAAAAATAGTAAAATATGATGGTGTGGTTACTTGTTGTGGATTAACCTCATCATTTGAATTACAAACTAATGTTTTCCCATTTATTTTAAGGGGTGTTAGACTTATTGGTATAGATTCTGTTGAGTGTAAAATTGAGAAAAAAATTGCAGCATGGGAAAAAATTGCAAGTGAGTTTAAAATAGAAAATTTAGAAAAGCTAACCAATGAAATAAGCCTTGATGAAATAAAAGAAGCATATAAATCTTTATTGACAGGAAAAGCTTCAGGGAGATATTTAGTAAAAATATAATATCATTAAGTCTAAACAATTAAAAAAGAGACAAAATGAATATAAGAAAAAAGGTAATTTTTAGTTTTATAGTTTTGGTTGTTTTTATTATTTCAATTAGTTCATTGAGTTTACTAACCACCTATCATATGAAAGAAAATTCCAGTTTTGCAAAACAAGTTTCTAGATTAATTAACATTCAAGAAGATATGAATGAATTAATTAATTTTTCAATATTAGAGAATTCACTTGAAAAATTAAAAAAAATAAAAGAAAAATTTAATACCTATGAAAATGATTTTGAATCATTAAGGGAAGATATAAATCAAAAAAATCAAAAAGATTTTATTGATTATATCTTACCAAATATCCGTCAAAATAAAGATATTTTAGTCTCTTTAAATAATCTTTTTAGAAATGAACACTCCATTGAACTTATCTTTGATGAAATATATAAATATCAAGATAAACATATATATCATGATGAACTATTTAATGACCTTTATCCAAAAGAAAATGATAAAAGAAAACTACTTCAAGAGCTTATTTTTAAAACAAATAACTTAAAACTTATTCAAGAATTTGGAAACTTACGTTACTACAGTAAAGAGACCCTTTATCAACATAAAGATAAAAAAAGATTTTTAAGTTGGACAAATTCAATTGATGAAATTATTTTAGAATTAACTAAAAAAGATCCATTTAATCTTCTTCCCTTATTTATTGAGTATAAAAAAACTGTTGATATTGTTGGTAATTTAGCCATTGATATTAATAATATAGAAAATGAAGAGAAAAATTTAACTGATAACCTTACAAAAATACTAAAAGAAAATAGAAAGGAGTCAACTTCTATTGAGATAAAAATAGAAGAACTTGCTGAACAATTTTTAAGTAAAACATCTCTAATCCAATTTACTTTAGTAATTACAATTATTTTAATAACTATTGCTTTAACTTTATATATATCTTCTAAACTTACTAATATCATTAGTAAACTAAATATTGGTGTTAAAAAATTAAAAGATGGTGATTATAGTGCAAATATTGTTATTAAAGAAGATAAAGAGTTTAATGAAATTGCAACTACTTTTAACAATATGGCAAAAAATATAGAACAACATCAAAATACCCTAGAAGAAAAAATCAAACAAAGAACAAATGAGTTACAAGGTGCTCTAATAGATGTTCAAAATCAAAAGGTTACTTTAGAAAATTTATCAAATAAACTTGCAAAATATCTATCTCCTCAACTTTTTGATTCAATATTTAGTGGAAAACAAGATGTACAAATTGAATCTAAAAGAAAATATTTAACTGTATTTTTCTCTGATATTAAAGGTTTTACAGATTTAACAGATAGTGTTGAAACCGAAACCTTAACTCAACTTTTAAATGAATACTTGGACATTATGTCTAGTATTGCCATTAAACATGGAGGGACCATTGATAAATATATTGGGGATTGTATTATGGTTTTCTTTGGAGATCCCTTGTCAAATGGCAAAACAGAAGATGCAGTTTCATGTATAAATATGGCAATTGAGATGAAAGAAGAGATGAGTAAATTGCGTATTAAATGGCAAAGGGATGGTATAAGTAAACCTTTCCATATAAGAATGGGAATAAATAGTGGACACTGTACAGTTGGAAACTTTGGTTCAAAAAATAGACTTGATTATACTATTATTGGAGGAGTTGTAAATCTAGCCTCAAGACTTGAATCAAATGCAAGACCAGACCAAGTTTTAATATCTAGTGAGACCTATATGCTCATTAAAGATAATATAAAATGTGCAAAAAAAGAGGAGTTGACAGTAAAAGGTATAGCTCATCCAATACAGACATATGAAGTACTTTCTAGTAGTAGTAACAGTACAATTATCCAAGAAGAAAATGGCTTTAATCTTATTTTAGACCTAAATGAAATTGATAAAAAAAGTGTATTGAATATCTTGAAAAATACAATTTCAGATGTTGAAAAAAATATTTAAAGAGTTTTTTAGATAAAATAGAAAAAATTTACAATAATTAAAAGAGAATTCATGCAACAATTTTTAGCAGAAGCAAAAAAAACAAGCAGACATATCTCAACTTTAAGTGGTGAAATCAAAAACAAAGTTCTAAATGAAATGGCTGAAGCTATTATTGAACATTGTGATTATATTATTAGCCACAATGAAAAAGATATGGAAAATGCTAGAGTAAATAATCTAGATGCAGCATTGATGGATAGGTTACTTCTTACAGGTGATAGGGTTATGGGTATGGCAAAAGCTATAAGAGAAATAGCTATGCAAAAAGATCCAGTGGGAAGAACACTTGATGGTTGGATAACAGAAGATGGGTTAAATATTCAAAAAGTATCTATTCCTATTGGAGTAATTGGAATCATCTATGAAAGCAGACCAAATGTTACAAGTGACACAGCAGCACTATGTTTTAAAAGTGGAAATGTTTGTGTTTTAAAAGGTGGAAAAGAAGCCGAAAACTCAAATAAAGCAATAGCAACTATTTTACGAAATGTTTTAGATAATAATGCTCTTCCACAAAATGCCATATCTTTACTACCTGACTCTTCAAGGGAAGGAGTAGCCACATTAATCAAACAAGATAAATATGTGGATTTAATCGTACCAAGAGGTGGAGAAGCCTTAATAAAATATGTAAGCGAAAATGCAACAGTACCAGTAGTAAAGCATGATAAAGGAGTTTGTCATACTTATATTGATAGAGATGCAAACCATGAAAAAGCAATATCAATAGCAATAAATGCTAAGTGTTCAAGACCTAGTGCATGTAATGCCTTAGAGACACTTTTAGTTCATAAAGATGTAGCTGCATATATTTTACCTCCTTTGCATGAAGCCTTTATTCAAAATAGTACTGAATTAAGAGGATGTGCTACAACGAGAGAATATATTGATATTCATTGTGCAAGTGAAAATGACTATGACACAGAATATTTAGCAAATATTTTATCCATAAAAGTTGTAAAAGATATAGATGATGCCATATCTCACATCGCAAAACATGGTTCAGGTCACTCTGAAGCAATTATTAGTGAAAACTATACAAATATAAATAAGTTTTTAAATGAAGTAGATTCTGCTTGTGTATATGCAAATGCGAGTACAAGATTTACAGATGGTGGAGCTTTTGGGCTTGGTGCTGAGGTAGGAATTTCCACAAATAAACTTCACTCAAGAGGACCAATGGGAATAAATGATTTAACAACATTTAAATTTAAAGTTTATGGAAATGGACAAATTAGAGAATGATAAACAAAAGTATTTTTAGAGAGTATGATATTAGAGGAATTGTTGGTAGTGAATTAAATGAACAAAGTTCAAAACTTATAGGTTATTATTTAGGTTTAGAGACCATAAAAAGAACTAAAATTCAAGAACCAGTTGTAGTAATCGGGTATGATGCAAGAACACATTCACCTGAACTTTTTGGCTACCTAACTTCAGGCTTTAATAAAGCAGGTTGTAAAGTTTTAGGTATGGGAATGGTTGCAACGGGAGTTAACTATTTTGCTTCTTTTCAAGAGTTTAATGGAATAAAACCAAATGCTTCAGTTATGATAACTGGTAGCCACAATCCAAGTGAGTATAATGGTTTTAAAATCACTATTTCAAATGCACCCTTTTTTGGTGAAGATATATACTCTATGGGTGAAAAAATAATTCTAAATCAAGATATGATAATAGAAGATAATAACTCTTTTGAAGAAATCGATGTAAAAAGTTTATATAAAAACTACATGATAAAAGAATTTTCTCACCTAAAAGGTATGAAACAAAAACTTATTATTGATTGTGGAAATGGTGTTGCAGATACAGTTTTAACTGATATTTTAGATGCCTTAGAATTAAATTATGATGCCTTATATTGTGAACCTGATGGAACTTTCCCAAATCACCATCCAGACCCAAGTGAAGAAAAAAACCTAAAAGATGTAATTGAGAAACTAAAAGGTGACTATGAATATGGTTTTGCCTATGATGGAGATGCAGATAGAATTGCATTTTTAACTAAAAAGCATAATGTAAAAGGTGACATTATGGCACTTCTTTTTGCAAAAACTATGGAAAACCCAGTGATTATTGGTGAAGTTAAATGTACCCAAATCATGTATGATAGAATCAATGAAAAGGGTACAGCTGTTATGTATAAAACAGGACACTCAAATCTAAAAGTAAAACTAAAAGAGCTAAATGCAGATATGGCAGCAGAAGTATCAGGACATATATTTTTCAATGATAGATATTTTGGTTTTGATGATGCTATTTATGCTACATTTAGACTTTTAGAACTTATTTTTAATGGTATGGATATTGATAAAGAGATTGACTCTTTGCCAAAAGTATATTCAACAGAAGAGATAAAAATAAAAACAACTGAAGAAGAAAAATTTCCTTTAATGGATAAAATAAAAGATAACCTTCAAAAAGTAGGAAGTGATTTTCCTAAAATCTTAGATATTATCGAAGTTGATGGAGTAAGGGTAATATTTGAACAAGGATGGGGATTAATAAGAGCTTCAAACACAACTCCTGTACTTGTGACAAGATTTGAATCTACTGATTTAGAAATTGCGAAACTTTATGAAACAAAACTAAATGAGATAATAATAAATAGCCAAAATGAACTTAGTAACATTACAAACTAAACCAACAAAAAATTTTCAAGATAATTTAGATTATCTTGAAAAACTTATTTTACAAACACCAATAGAATCATTTATATTAGCTTCTGAGCTTTGTTTAACACTTTATGCTTATGAAAGGTTAGAAGAAGCAAGTAAGCTCACTATAGAGGCTATAAAAAGATTAACTATCCTTTCTAAAAATAGAACTATTGCACTAACAATGACCACAAAAGAAGAGGGAAAGTATTTTAATACCTTTTATATTTTTCATAAAGAAAAAATTGTTCACAAACAATCAAAAATCAAACTCTTTACTCTAAATGATGAGAATAAATACTTTACAGAAGGTGAAGAAAAAAACATAAAACTTTTTGAAATAGATGGTCTTAAAATTGGTGTATTAATCTGTTTTGAATTGAGATTTATAGATTATTGGCAAAAACTAAAAGGTGCTGATATTATTTTAATCCCTGCAATGTGGGGAGCAAAAAGAAAAGATAACTATGAAACACTAACAAGGGCATTAGCAGTTGCAAATCAATGCTTTGTAATAGCAAGTGATAGTGCAGATGAGTCTTGTGCAAAAAGTTCTGCAATAATCACTCCATTTGGAGAAATTACCCTTGATGATGAAAAAGAAATTATCTCTAAAATAGTTGATTTAAAAGAGATAAAACTTATGAGAAAATATTTAGATGTAGGTATTAAATGATATGAAGATTTTATTTGTTTGTTTAGGAAATATATGTCGCTCACCTCTTGCAGAAGCTATTGCCAGAGATTATGCACAAAAAAAAGACTACCAAGTGGAAGTTGATTCTTGTGGCACTGGCTCTTGGCACATAGGAGAGGCTCCTTGCCCTGACTCTCAAAAGATAGCCAAAATAAGAGGTCTTGATATTTCTAACTACAAAGCAAGACAAGTTTGCAAAGATGACTTTAAAAAATTTGACATACTTATTGGACTTGATTCAAAAAATATAACTTCTTTAAAAGAACTTGGATATAAAGATGCACTTTTAATGGGAGATTTTGGTTTTGAGGGAGAGGATGTTCCTGACCCATACTTTTTTGATGGATTTGAAGGTTTTGACAAGGTTTTTGATATGATTGAAACTTGTGTTAAAAATCTTTTAGATGAGAAGGTAAGAAAATAACTCTATCGTTTTATAATCGCTTTAGCTTTTTCTACCCACTCTTCTTCAATAACTCTGTTATCAATAGAAAAATACTCTTCTATCCAATCAACATTTTTTTCTGTCCATTTTGCTATTTGTTCAATATGAAAAATACCCAAGGCATTTAGTTTATTTTCCATATCTTTATCAATTCCTTCTATTTCTTTTAAATCATCTTTTCCAGTTGGTCTTGGATTTCCTAAAATAAAAGGTTTATTATAGATATTTCCAGGCTTTCTAAGAATTGGATTTATTTCATAAGAAACTGGTTTCTTCTTATATCTTAGTTTCCCAACTAAAAAACCAATATACATAGAAAGTATAGACACAGCAAGTAACCAAAAAACTATCTTAGAAGCAATTATCAACATACTCATTCCTCAATTATTTTAAATTCTACTCTTCTATTTTCAAAAGAATAACCATTTTTATCATTTGGAACTAAAGGTTTACTTTCCCCATAACCAACAGCAGTAATTCTATCCTTTAAAATACCAAGTTTTTCCAACTCTTTTTTTACACTCTTTGCTCTTTCTAAAGATATCCACTTATTTACTTCTGTTTCGCCTTTTGCGTCCGTATGACCACCTATTTCAATCTTAACATTTTCATTTTTTAATAATATTTTCGCTATTTCTTCAATAACTTTATAACTCTCATCTGTAACATCAGTTCCTAATCTTTTAAAAAAAATTTTCTCTTTAGAAAGCACTTTATCAATCTCTTCTTGAGTTTTAGCATTTAAAATTTTTTTAGGTTGAATCATTTTTGATAATTCTTCAATCTTTTTCTCTTGTGAAAGTTCTTTTACTTCTTTTGGTTTCTCTTCTACTTGTTTTTCTTCTACAATAGTATTATTTTCATCTATAATTTCAGGTTTCTCTATTTCTTTAAGCTCTTCAACTTTTTTATCTATCTCTTCATTTACTTTTTCCTCTTCATTATCAACAACTTCTTTATTTTCTGTTATTTCTTCATTTATTTTTTGTTCAGAGGGAGAAGGATTAGTTATTTCTTCTTGAGAAACTATAAGAGTAGGAGTATTCATTTCGATTTCATATTGAGTAAAATAAGTATATACACAGCCAAGCATTACGCCAATTAACAGAAAAACTAAAAAAATAATTTGCTTAATTACACTCATGTAGCTCTCTTTCATAAAATCCATTTATTGTATCTAAAAAAATTATATTTTTCAACAAAAAATTATAAATTATAAAAAAAACAAAATAATATTTATAAAAAATATTTAATTAATGGTTAAATTTAGAAATTTTTTGGAATTTTTTGATTTTGTGACGCAAGATGTGACATCTTTTCCCTAAAATTATATATATGGTCTTTAGGAGGGTTTAAAATGTTATACTCTAATACTTTAAAATTTATTTCGATATTGATTGTTTCTTTTTTTATCTCTTTTGGAATTACAGAGATTATATTTTTTCAATTTCAAACAGAAAACATATCTACACCAGATTTATTAGATACTCTTTATGCTGTTTTAAATTTACTTTTATTTTTATTAACAGTTTTACTTATCAAACTTTTTCTTGATGAGAAAAAATATAAAGCTATGAAGTATAATTAGACAACTCTATTAAGTTCATATCTGGGTCTCTTAGATATATGGATTTTATAGTTCCTAGAGCTCCTGTTCGTGGTACTATTCCTTCTATGATTTCAATACCTTTTAAATCTAAAAACTCTTTTACTTCCTCAAGGGGTGTATCAACAATAAAACACAAATCTGCACTTCCTTCTTTGACATTAAAAGCTTTTGGCTCAAACTCATGTCCCAATTCATGAAGATTTATTTTTGCTTTTCCAAATTTTAAAGCAATACGAGAACCTTTAAAAACTTCTTTTTCCATACCTAAAATTTGAGTATAAAACTCTACAGTTGTGTCTATATTTTTTACTGTTAAGACAAAATGGTCTAATCTATTTATTTTTATCATAAAAAATTATAACAAAATTTATACATATTGAATAGGCAAGTAATAGGTTGCTTCAAATTTTCCATCTTCACTTAAAAAGTGATTCTTTTTAAATATCACATAAGAAGGGTTTGTTGTAGTTTCAAATCCACTATTTGGTAACCAATCATGATATGCCCATTGAATAAATCTAAGCACATCACCTAACTCTCCTTTTATCTCAAAAGTTGCATAAAGTGCTTCAGGAGTATAAAATAATGGCAAGCTAGTATTTGATAAATCCACCTCACCCTTTGGAATAATCCCTGCCACATAAAAACACTCACTATGGGGTGTAATACTTGGATTGTCATGGTAAATTCCTATCTCTTCATAATTATTTATATTGTTAGTATAAACCCATGCTTGAAGTTTTTGCCATATCTTTACAACTTGAGTTTTTAAATAACCCCTTTGTCTTATATAATAAGTTGCTCTTGCCTTTGATTTTATGATTTTTGGTTCTATGTTTTCAAAATCTTTTTTTTCATATAAGGCTAAAGTTGAATTTTTTAAGATATTCATTGAATACTCTTTATATCCTCCCTTTCTCCACTCTTTAGGAGTTTGATGAAATCTCTCTTTAAAAGCCCTTATAAATGAAGTTTGGGAGCTATATCCACACATGGAAGCTATTTGAGTGATAGTTGAATATTTATTTGTAAGCAAAAGGTTTGATGCCTTTTGTAGTCGTGTTGATTTTATGATTTCATAAATATTTATGCCCATAATCTCTTTAAATATTTTATGCAAATGAAATTTACTAATACCAAAACTTAAAGCTAAATCATCGATATTAATATCAGTATCTATATACTCATATATATAATACATGGTATCATTTGCTATTTGTACATGTTTGTTATAAGTATCTCTTTTTTGCATATTTTTCCTTATATTTATTAATTTTAACATAAAATGTATTTTTTATGAACAAAAATAGATAATTTTTTAACCAAAATATGTAAAGAATAAAAAAATATTAAAAGATAAAATCTCATATAAAATTAAAAAGGAGTAGTTTAATGAAACGAAATGATTTTTTATTAGCACTTTTTATCACTTTTGTTTGGGGAGTTAATTTTTCAGTAATTAAACTAGGCCTTATAGATCTTGATCCTTTTATATTATCAGGTATGAGATTTTTATTGTGTGCTTTACCTTTGGTGTTTTTTATAAAAAGACCTAATGTACACATAAAATATCTAGTCTCTTATGGACTTTTATTTGGGGTTGGACTTTGGGGAATAGTTTCTTTAGGAATTTATTTTGGAATATCAGCAGGTATGGCGTCACTTGTTCTTCAAATGAGTGCTTTTTTAACTGTGATTTTAGGAGCTGTTATATTAGATGAAACCATAGATTTAAGTAAAAAAATTGCTTTTGCCATAGCACTTTTTGGATTGGTTTTAATAATCAGTGTGACAGATGGTTCAGTTACTACACTTGGCTTGATATTGGTTTTAATAGCTGCTGTTTCTTTGAGTTTGACAAATATTATAGTAAAAAAAGCTCAAACTAAAAACCTGTTTTCATTTATGGTTTGGTCAAGTATTTTTTCACCAATTCCATTATTTGTATTGGCTTATTTGACAAATGGAGAAATTGTATTTACAAACTTTTTTGAAAACCTAACAAATACTGCAATATTTTCCATACTATTCCAAGTATATCCCACTACGCTTTTAGGGTATTGGATATGGAATACACTAATACATAAATATCCTGTATCTAGTGTTGCACCACTTAGCCTACTTATTCCTATATTTGGTCTAACTGGTTCGTATTTTATTTTTGATGAAAAAATTGGGCTGATTAAAATAGTTGCTTCATTTTTGATTATATTTGCCTTGGCTATTAATACATTTGGAAAAAGATTTTTAGAAAAAATTTATAAAGAAGTTTAAATGGAAGAGTTATACACTATTACAATGTTAGTTTCTATTGCAGCTTTTGCACTAACTGCAACCATAACACCAGGACCAAACAATGTCTTACTTTTGTCTTCTGGTTTAACCTTTGGATATAAAAAGACTTTACCCCATGTATTTGGGGTATTTTTAGGTTTTGCGGTTATGGTTTTACTTGTGGGTTTAGGTATTGGAATTGTATTTGAAAGATTTCCTATAGTTCTTAAAATACTTAAAATAGTAGGTATGTTATATCTTTTTTGGATGGCATATAAAATAGCAAGTAGTAAAGGACATATGAAAATAAAAGAAAAACATAAACCTTTTACTTTCTTGCAAGCAGCACTTTTCCAATGGGTAAATCCAAAGGGTTGGATTATGTCCATGACTTCCATGTCAATTTTTGTAACTTCAAAGGATAATAGTATAAGTCAAGTAATTATAATAGCCATACTATTTTTACTTGCAGGTGCAATATCTTGTAATGCTTGGGCGATGGGTGGAGTTGCTTTAAAAAGATTTATAAAAGATGAAAGTCATGTAAGAAAATTTAATCTTATCATGGCGATACTTTTAGTTGTATCAGTTGTCCCTGTGATACTCGAAGATTTGTAATAAGAACTTAGTTCTTATTACTTTTCTCATAACTAAATATATTAGGGTTTGTTTAATTTTAAAACCTATACTAACTTGAGGTGCCAAATTGGCACCTTTAAATTTTAATATTCTCTTGAAGAACAAGTTCTTCGCTTTCTTACTTTTTGCCCTTCGGGATTTAGTCACTAAGTTCCAGCATAGTGTTAAAAAGTAAGAGCTGTGCTTGCAGTCTCTTTGAGAAAAAGCCGCCAGCCGAGTTGTCAAAGGCAAGGATTTCTACTATTTATACCAAAATTCTTGAATATGATTACTCACTTCATCTGATAAATTATACCAATATGCTTCATTATTAGAAGTATTAATAACAATTAAATTATCATTAGAATCCATCTTCAAATGAATTTTTTTTGCAGCTTCTTCTGCACTTAATAACGAACTTACATACCAAGTTGACTTATTAATATATGCCCAATTTCCTAATTCTTTTATACTCTCTATAACTACATCATAATTTTGATTTGGAGAATTTAAATCATAAGAAATAAATAAATTATTCATTTAGACTTTCCTTCATTTTTTAAAGATACCCCAGTACCTGATTGATTTTCTGCTTGTGAACTTGATGTCAATGCAGCTCTACCTGCTTTCCCCCACTCTTCCATTTCTCTCATTACTCCAGCAGAGATTGCTTTAGCATCAGTCTTAATTTCTATTAATAAATCTTGAGTAGAATGATTTATTTTATCTGATTCTTTTTTTAAATATAGTGTAATCCAAATTGCAAATATTCCAAGTGCAATTGAGAAAACCGCTAGTATTAAGGAAATTATCTCAACTAAAGAAAGTGAATAAGTAATAGATTCATTCATTTAAATCCTTTAAAATTTAAATATAGAATTTCATATTTTGTTCTGAATCAAGGCGGAGTTTAAAATTTATGGAGGAGCTTACTAAAGTAAGTGAGTCTATAAATTTTAAGTTCCAACGCAGAGTCTGGGCAAAAGATGGAATTCTAAAAGTCGTCGAAGTCGATGCTTCCTTTTGAATAATTCACTACATTTCCTTCGAAGAAATTCGTTCTTTGGTCATTGAAACTTGCGTATCCATCTACCCATGGGATAGGGTGCTTAACATTATATTCGGGCTTATATCCTACTGCATCAAGTCTTTTATCTGCTAGGTATTCGATATATTGTCTGATAATTCCATCTGTAAAACCTAAGATTTGACCTTGAGTAATATATGCTCCCCATGATGCTTCTAAATCAACAGCTTTTCTAAACATAGCTCTAACAGTTTGTTCTAATTCAGGGGTAAAAAGTTCTGGTCTTTCTTTTCTTGTAGAGTTAATCATATTTTGGAAAAGTAGCAAGTGTGTCACTTCATCTCTTTGGATGAATTTTATCATTTGTGAGCTTCCCAACATCTTCCCTGATTTTCCTAAGGCATACATTGCTGCAAAACCTGCATAGAAATATAATCCTTCTAAAATTTGGTTAGCAAACATCGCTAAAAGAATCTTTTCATCAGTAACTTCACCAGCTAAGTTTTTATAAACCCCTGCTATGTAGTCATTTTTTTCTCTTAGTTTTTCATCATTTTTCCACATATCATATATCAAATCTGTATTATCAGAGATTGATTCAACCATAACTGCATACGATTTTGAGTGATTTGCTTCTTCATATGATTGTCTTGAAAGACAAGCATTTACTTCAGGAACTGTAATATAAGGGTTTATGTTATCCATTAGATTATTTGTTTGTAAAGAATCCATAAAAATAAGTTGGGATAAAACTAAATCATACATTCTTTTTTCAGCAGGGGTAAGATATTTATAATCTTTTGCATCAGCTGTCATTTGTACTTCTCTAGGGAACCAAGTATTTGCTTCCATAGTATCCCAAAGGTTTAAAGCCCATTGATATTTCATTCTTGTAAAATTAATCATACCATCTGGATTACCACCAAAAATTCTTCTGTCGTTTAGACTCTCTTTTGAATCTGGGTTATATATAGTTTTTCTTGCCACTTTTCTGCCTTAAATTATTTTTGTCATACATTGAAAATCAGGTTATCTTATTGACAACCTGCACATTCCATACTTCTATCTTCTACATCATTTGAAGCTTCAGGTGATTGACTTCTTAGATAATAAGTTGATTTTAATCCTAATTGCCAAGCTAAAGTATAAATTTGGTGCATATATTTACCACTTGCTTTATCCAAAGAAAGGAAGATATTTGTACTTTGTCCTTGGTCTATCCATTTTTGTCTAACTGCTGCTGCTTTGATAATATCTAATTGGTCAACTTCATAAGCAGGAGTATAATAAGACCATGTTTCAGGGCTTAATTTTGGAACAACTACAGGAATAAGTCCTGATAAGTTCTCTTCATACCATTTTCTTTTGTAAACTGGCTCAATAGCTTGTGTAGTTCCAACTAAGATTGAAATAGAAGAAGTAGGAGCAACAGCCATTAGGTAACCATTTCTCATACCATCTCTTTTTACTTGTTCTCTTAGGGCATCCCAATCATATCCAGTATCAAATAAATCTTTTTCTACAAGTGCATTAACAGCTTGTGGTGCATGGTCGTGAGGCATAATACCTTTTGACCAGTTTGAACCTTCAAAAGTAGGATATTTACCTTTTTCTACTGCTAGTTCTGAGCTTGATTTAATTGCATTAAATGAAATTGATTCCATAATTTTATCAATTTTTTTCAAGTGATCAGCACTTCCCCATACAAGTTTTTCTTCTGCAACCATTTGAGACTCACCCATTACTCCAAGACCAATACTTCTTGATTTTAGGTTTGTAGCTTTTACTTTTCTAAGTGGGTAAAAATTTAAATCAATAACATTATCTAACATTCTAATTGCAGTTGGAACAACTCTTTCAATATCTTCTTTTGTAAATATTTTACTTAAGTTAATAGATGCCAAGTTACAAACAGCTGTATCTCCATCTGTTTTTTCTTTTTCAACTATAAAGATTTTTCTACCATCAATAGAATCAAGTGCAGTTACTTTGTTTGCTTTTTTAACAATTCCTGAATCAACTTTAACAGTATCTTCTTCTTCATATACTTCAATAGTACCATCTTCAAACTCTAGTTTTATTTTGTAACTATTTGGGTTTGTATTTTGAAAAATCTCTGTACATAGATTTGAACTTCTAATATGTCCTATATGTCCATTTGGATTTGCTCTGTTTGCGTTATCTTTAAAACAAAGGAAAGGAGAACCTGATTCAAAATATGAAGTTAATATTTTCTTCCATAAATCTTTTGCTTTGATTCTCTCTTTTATAACTGAATCATCATGCTCATATTCCACATATCTTTTTTCAAAGGCTTCCCCATGAAGTTCACTTAAATCTTTTACATCATTTGGATCAAATAGTGTCCAGTGTGAATCTTCTAAAATTCTTTGCATAAATAAATCTGGAATCCAAAGGGCAGGGAATAAATCATGTGCTCTTCGTCTTTCTTCACCAGAGTTTTTCTTTAAATCTAAGAAATCAGAAACATCCATATGCCATGGCTCTAAATAAACTGCAATTGCACCTTTTCTAGTACCTAATTGATCAACTGCGATTGCAATATCATTTGTGATTTTTAAAAATGGAACAGTCCCACCAGCAGCACTTTTATGACCATCAATAGCTCCACCTAAGGCTCTAATTTGGTTCCAATCCCAACCAATACCACCACCATATTTAGATAATAGTGACATCTCTTTATAACCATCAAAAATACCTTCAATATTATCAGGACTTGACCCTATGTAGCAAGATGAAAGTTGGTGTCTGTTTGTTCTTGCATTACTTAATGTTGGAGTTGCAAGCATAACTTCAAATTTAGAAACAACATCATAAAACTCTTTTGCTCTTTCTTGTTTGTTCTCTTCATTTTGAGCAAGGAACATTGCAATTCCCATGAACATATGTTGTGGTAACTCAATTGGTTCAGAATTTCTATCTTTGATTAAGTATCTATCGTATAAAGTTTTAATACCAAGGTAATTAAACTGTAAATCTCTTTCTGGCTTTAAATAGTTATTTAAATCTTCTAAATCATATCCTGTTTCTAGTCCTGGAATCATTCTTCCTGCATCTTGAGCAACTTTAATATAATCTTTTAAATGGCTATATGCGTCACCTTTAACACTATTTGTCGTACGTCCTACTTTGTGATACAAGTCAAATAAAAACAATCTTGCTGCTACAAAAGTCCAATTTGGAACATCAATATCAATTTTTTCAATTGCTGTTTTTATTAAAGCATCTTGAATATCTGATGAACTCATACCATCTATAAATTTAATATGAGCATCTAACTCTAACTCACTTTGTGAAACTCCCTCTAACCCTTCTGTTGCTGCTATTGTCATCTTTTGGATTTTAGTAATATCTAAAATCTCTTTTCTACCATTTCTTTTTTGAATCATTAAAGCCATTGTATTACCTTTAAATAAATTTTATTTTGTTATTTAAAAACTCTATTAAATATCGCATCTACATTTTTAGTGTAGTAGTCAAAATTGAAGCACTCTCTTATTTGCTCTTCCGATAATGAATTTCTTAGTTCTTCATCACCTAAAAGATATTGTAAATATAAAGACTCACCTTTTTCGTTTGTTGTTGATTTACCTTGTTGTATCTCTTCCCAAACTTTCATCGCATTTCTTTGCACTATTCTATAAGCATCTTCTCTTGAAACTCCAGCTTTTGGAAGTTCTAATAAAACTCTTTGAGAAAATACTAATCCGCCAGTTAGATTTAAATTTTTCATCATATTTTCTGGCATAACTGTTAAATTTGCTATTACACTGTTCATTCTGTGAAGCATAAAATCAGTTGTAATAAAAGCATCTGGTAACCAAAATCTCTCTGTAGAAGAGTGAGAAATATCTCTTTCATGCCATAAAGCAACATTTTCCATAGCTGGAACTGCGTAAGCTCTAATCATACGTGCAAGTCCAGTAATATTTTCTGTTAAAATTGGATTTCTTTTATGTGGCATAGCTGAACTTCCCTTTTGCCCTTTTGCAAAATACTCTTCAGCTTCATAAACTTCTGTTCTTTGTAGGTGTCTTACTTGTACTGCAAACTTTTCAACTGAACTAGCTAGTAGTGCTAAAGCAGTTGCAAGTCTTGCATATCTATCCCTATGAATAACTTGATTTGAACAAGCTTCTGGCTTAAGTCCAAGTTCTGCCATTGCATACTCTTCAAGTTCAAGTGGTGCATGGGCAAAGTTACCCATAGCTCCTGAAATTTGTCCCACAGAAATCACTTCCATAGTCTCTTCAAGATTTTTAAGGTGTCTTGCAACTTCATCATACCAAACAGCTAAAGTCAAACCAAAAGTAATAGGCTCACCATGAATACCATGACTTCTTCCTACCATTAAAGTAAATTTATGTTCTTGTGCTCTTTTTTTAATAGATTCCATTAACATTTTTACATCATCAATGATAATTTTTAAAGAGTCTCTCATTTGAAGAGCAACCCCTGTATCAACAGCATCTGAACTTGTCATACCATAGTGAAACCATCTTGATTCTTCACCTAAAGACTCTGAAACACTTGTATTAAATGCGATTAAATCATGTTTTGTAACAGCTTCAATCTCTTCTATTCGCTCAACTGAAAATGTAGCATTTTTAACTATTTTTTCACAATCTTCATCAGGAATAAGACCAATTTTATTCCAAGCTTTTACAGCTGCTTTCTCTACTTCTAGCCATGCAGCATATCTTGCATGTTGAGTCCACTTTGAACTCATCTCTTCACGCGCGTATCTTTCTACCATAAATAAATCCCTTGTAGCACTTTTTCTATTTTTATCATAAATTTCGATTTTTTTTAATATGATATGTTATCTACTTTAGTCAAAGAATCACATTAATTTTTGGTTAATTTTTACTTAATTTAAGGATATAATTTTGCCGTTTATTTTAAAAGAATACCCAGCACACTCTGGAGAAAAAATCCAAGTTCATCTAGTTAAAAATCTAAAGATGAAGACGTCTATAGCGCAAAAGTCCATAGGGAAAGGAAGAGTTTTTGATGAAAAACTTAAGCCTTTAAAGTATGGAGACATATTAGAATCAGACATAATTTATATTGCTCAATTTGAAGGTCATACAAGAGGCTTAAAACCACTATTTCAAAGCAAATTCTTCGCAATTTTTGATAAGCCATCGGGAATTGTTGTTCATCCTATTAGTAAAAATACTGAGTACTGTTTATTGGATGAAGTTCGTTATTATTTCGGACCTGATGCCAATTTAGTACATAGAATTGATGCAGAAACTTCTGGATTAATAATGTGTGCAAAAGATAGAGAGATAGAATCTAAACTAAAATTAATGTTTGAAGAGAAAAAATATAAAAAATCTTACTTAGCAATTGTAAGAGGCGAAATAAAAGAGTCTATTTCAATTGATACTTCCTTACAAAAAGAGGGGAAAAATATTGGTGTAAGAATGGAAGCTGGAGTTGAGGGTAAAAAATCTAAAACTATAATCAATCCAATAAAATATGATAAAAAAAATGATTTAACATTAGTAGAAGCCATACCAGTAACAGGAAGGCAACACCAAATAAGAGTTCATCTTTACTCAATTGGTCATACAATTTTAGGTGATCCTATTTATGGAGTTGATGATGATTTTGCAAATGATTATTTAGATAAAGTTCTAGATGAAAAAAGAAGAGAAGAAGTTAGTGGTTCACATAGATTATGGCTTCATGCAAACTATTTGGAGTTTAATTATGAAGGTGTTTTATATAAAATATATTCTAAAAATAAAGAGATTTATGAAAAATTTTTAAGTGAACTTCCACAATAGTTCACTTTTTATTAAGAAGCTAAAGAGCAATGAAAACAGTTAGAAATATCATTGCACTTAGCACAAGCAGGTGCTGTTTTACCTATACAATCATACAAATATTTTTTCCATCTAACATCCGAAGGTTTTAGTTTTGCAAGTGAGCTAAAATTTGCACTCATAAGTTTGCCCATCTCTTCTCTACTTGCTAATCCCAAATCAGAATAAAGATGTCCCATCTCTATAGAAGTTTTTGCAATAAGTGGAGCTAAAGTAGTTTTTATAACTTCATTATTTGCATGTTTTATTAAAAGGTCTAAAACCTCTTTTTCCATAAGTTCTAAATCACGCATAATAGACTCCTTTAATTTAATAAATTTTGTTTAAAGAAACAAACTTTAAAGAGGACACGAGTTGTCCTTATTTATAAATCACAATATTCAAATTCCATTCCCTCTGGTTTTTTTAAGCCATTATTATCAGCCAAATATAGATGTTTTAGCTTTTTTAACTTTATAAATGAATCAGGAAGTTTTTTAATATTGTTATCTTCTATATCTAGTTCTTCAAGATTTTTAAGGTTTCCTATGTTTTCAGGAAGTTTAATCAAAGAGTTAGAACTAATACTTAAATTAGTAAGATTATTTAATTCACATACCTCATCGGGAAGTGTTGTTAAAAAATTATTATCCAAAATAAGTATTTTTAAATCTTCTAATTTGCTAACATTAAAATCCAATGAATTCAAAGAATTATCACTTAAATCAAGTTTTATAAGCATATCATGGGATTCTAAAGAGGGTAAATCATCTATTTGATTTCCCTCTAAAAGTAGTGTTTGTAGCTCATCAATTTTTGAAATAGAAGGAGGTAATTTTGTCAAATTATTAAAGGAAACATCCAAATAATATAAAGACCTCATCTTTGAAAAACTATCAGGTAATTCAGTTAATTCATTTGTATCTAAAGAGAAATATAAAAGTCTATTTAGTTTCTCTAAATCCTTATCCAACTCTTTTATCTTATTTGCAGCAAGTGTCAATCTTGTAAGACTTTTTAAATCATAAAGCTCTTTTGGAAGTTTTTCTAATCTATTTCCATTTAGATTTAAAATCATTAGCTTAGATAAATTTCCTATGGTGGTAGGTATTTTGGTTAAAAGATTATTTTCACACTGTAAATTTTTTAGGTATTTTAGATTTCCAATAGATTTTGGCAACTTTGTTAATCTATTATTTGATAGTTTTAAAACCGTAAGATTTTGTAAAACATGAAAAGATTCAGGGAGTTCTCTAATTTTCTTTTTTGATAAGTCCAAATGGGTCATGCCATTTATATCATCAATATGAGTTGAAATGTAAGAGTTTAAGCCATTTGCGTTAACCCATTTAATAAAATCTTCTATTTCACTTCTCATTTTATCCCTTTAATCTATCATTCATGGCATCTATTAAAAATGAAATTTCTTCATAATCAACAAATCCAAAATCGACCATATTAAATAAAGCCATAAGAGGCTTCCTACAACAAGTTTTATTACATCCTGTTACTAACTTTTTGGCTTTTTTATATGGAAGATCTGTTTTTTCAAAAATATTAACTGCATCAAGAATACTCTTTTCTCCACACTCACAAATAATTTTGTTTTTCAAATCTTCCATATTGTATTACCTTAAATAAGGATGTTCTTCTAAAAAACTCTCCACATCTTGCATAGCCAAACCTATATCTTCACTAAGTTTTGGTAACTTTACATAATCTGTCCAAATTGTATCTTCAACTATATCGTGCATAACACCAGCTAGTTCTACAACTTTTCTTTTATATTTTGCTAACTCTTTTTTCTTCTCTTTTTGCTCTTCTGTTAAATCGGCCATCGAATTTTCCTTTAAATTGCATATAAATTCTCTAACTTTAATTCAGGTTTTTCACCCAAATAAAGTAAAGTAAAATTTCCATCTTTTTTAAACTTGTAACTCTCATAGAGTTCACTTATCTCTTTTATATCTTTGGGTATAAAAGCAAAGATTTTTTTCAACCCTCGATAATACAAAACTCCTCTTAAAAGCTTTTCAGCGTCTAAGTAAGATTCATTTTGCATAAGCCAAGGTGAGATTTTTATATATCTTTTATTTACAACATATGAGTGCATAAAACCACTTGTTGTGGAAAGTTTTAAAGAGTTTGTAAAAACACAATCCTTTTTTATATACTCTTCCCTATCATCCCAAAATACCTCTTTGTCAATTTTTCTTGAGATTTCATCATAGTTTTCTCCACTTACTTGTTTAGCTGTTGAGTTTGAGAAGTTAAAGGCAACAGCCTCTCCACTATGCAAATATCTTAAAAACTTTGAGTGTTCTTGGAAGTTAAAAGTAGTAAAATATGAACTTAATTTATCTTCAATAAGTACATAAATATTCATACTTGAAACATTTTGAACTAAAAGTTTTATGAGTCTAGTTAAAACTTCTTTGTGAGTGTCTAGGGCTTTTATTACATTTATAAAAATATGTTTACTAAAAGCATAGGCACTAATTATTCCAACTATCTTACCCTCTTCATAAGCAGCAAAACAGTATTGTGGATATATTTCATAGGTCTGTTTTAATAACTCTAAATCAAAAAAAGTATCACTCTCTAAAATTAAAGAGAGTTCTTCTTCAAAATTACTTCTTAAATATCCAACGAACATAAGTATAACTCTTCCAATTCTTTTATATCTAACACTCTTTTTCTATTTGTAACTATCTCTCTAACTATTGGTAAAAGATTTTGTAAACTTTTTTTTGAAGGATTTATTCCTAAAGTTTGTAGATGGTAAAGTAGTGTTGATGTTCCAGAGTGTTTTCCTATTGGGAAATATCTCTCTAAGCCAACTTCTGTTGGAGTAAACGGTTCATAAGCACTTTTTGATTTCATCATTCCATTTACATGAATACCTGACTCATGTGAAAAGATATACTCCCCAACAATTGGTAAGTTGGTATCAATTCTTCTATTTGATGCAAGACCTACTGTTTGAATAAGTGCTTTTAATTTATCAGATTTTATTTGAGTATCTTTTCCAAGCAACCTTGCCAAAGTCATCAATACTTGTTCAAAAGAGGCATTTCCCGCGCGTTCACCCAATCCAATAACTGTAGTATTGGCACTTTTTGCTCCTGCTTCATAACCCGAGATAGCATTTGCTGTTGCCATACCAAAATCATTATGGGTATGCATCTCTATATCAAGTAAATCTAACTTTGTAAGTTCACTTATCTTTTGATATGTTTTTGTTGGAGTTAATATCCCAACAGTATCACAATATCTAAATCTATTTGCACCAAGACTCTTCCCTAAAGCTAAAATTTCTTTTAAAAAGTCCAAATTAGCTCGACTTGAATCCTCTCCACCAATACAAACAAATAACCCTTCTTTTTTAGCTTCTAAAATAACAATTTCTAGTTGTGCTAAAACTTTTTGTTTATCCCCACCGAATTTTACATCAATAAGGATATCCGAAACGGGAATAGATAAGTCAACTGCTTTTAGCCCGCACTCTAAAGAGGCTTCCAAATCTGACATTGTAGCTCTATTCCAACTCATTATCTGAATAGGAAGATTTAAAGCAAGTATCTCTTTTAAATCATCCTGCTCTTTTTTTCCCATCGCTGGAATTCCAACTTCTAGTTCATCCGCGCCCGCTTCATAAAGTTTTTGGGCAATATCTAATTTCTCTTTTGTATTAAATGCTACATATGGAGCTTGTTCACCATCTCTTAATGTTGTATCATTTATAAGAAACATTATCTGCCTTTTATTGGATTAAAAGTATAGATGCAAAAACTATTCCTTTGGATTTTAAAAAAAGTTAGGAATCAACCTAACTCTTTTTGTGTTTTTGCTTCTTGACTAAAGAAATATTTTTGAGCTGCAGCAAAAACTGATTTTTCTATTGGTTGTAAAGCATAAGAATCATCAGAGATTAGATTAATAGTTTTTAATTCATCTTGAGGACAACCACCAATTTTTTCTGTTAAAAGAATATCCACATCTTTTAAAGTATTTTTTATCTCTTCAATTGGATATGAACCATCACAATCTTCAGGTCCTTTACAGTAAGCATTTTCTACTTTTCTGTGCATTACAAATTTGATAGCTTTGTCACCAACTTCGTAAATTAGGAACTCTGTGGCATTACCAAAATGTAAATTTACTGTTCCTTCACCTGCTGTTGTAACTGCTACAAGTTTAGTAACACCAGTTGAGCTTAGCTCTTCTTTAGTCGCTTGTTCTATCTTAATTCTTTCATTTGCAGCATCAAGAGCAGCTCTCCAGTTTTCAATAACTTCATGTTTTTTTGCACGTGCATCCATATTGTATTGGTCTTGTAACTCTTCCCAAGTCATATTTTGAAAAACATCGCTAGTAAACTCTTCTCCTCTATCTTCCCCAATAAGTCCAACCGCATCAGCACGACACTGTCTGCAATGGCTCATTAGTTTCATATCCATTCCACAGGCTTCTTGTGCTGCCATTACCTCTTGGTCTGTTGCACTTTTTTGTCCATTAAGACCATAATAAGTCCCAAACTCTGGTTTTGATAAAAGTGGCATAATATTGTGTAAAAATACATTTAACTCTTTTAGTTTTTTAGCAACATTTGGTAATTCTTTATCATTAACTCCAGGAATTAAAACAGAGTTAGCTTTTACTAAAATACCTCTATCTGTAAGCATTTTTATACCTTTTAGTTGTTGTTCTAAAAGAATTTTTGCACCTTCAGTCCCAAAAACTTTTTCATGATTCCAATGAACCCATGGATAAATTCTAGCTCCCACTTCTCCTGTTTCATCAACAGAATTAATAGTAACTGTTACGTGGTCAACATTGTATTTAACAATCTCATCAATAAACTCTGGAAGTCTAAGACCATTTGTTGATAAGCATAATTTTAAATCTGGTGCTTTTTCTTGAAGCATTCTAAATGTTTCAAATGTTTTTACAGGATTTGCTAAAGCATCACCTGGTCCTGCAATACCTACAACGGATAGTTGTTGAATATCACCACCTACATATAAAACTTTTTTAACTGCATCTTCAGGACTTAATTTAGCAGAAGTAACACCAGGACGACTCTCATTTGAGCAATCAAACTTTCTATTACAGTAGTTACATTGGATATTACAAGCAGGGGCAACAGCCACATGAATTCTCGCGTAGTGTTGGTGAGCCCCTTCTGAATAACATGGATGATTGTTAATTTTATCCATTACTTCTTGTTGTAATTCGCTTTGTGTACTACTTGATGTACAAGAACAACTCATAGTATCTCCTTTTTAATTTTCTGTTGTACCTTATGCATATAGCGTTCCATAAAGTTTATGGGAATACAAAATGCATATGAACATATATATTAAGGAGAGATTATGATTCCAATACTTTTTTATGAAAAACCAGGATGTGTAAATAATACAAAACAAAAAAAAAGATTAGTTGATTTTGGATTCAATGTAATTAGTACAAATTTATTAAAAACAAATTTTTCAAAAGAGCAACTTCTTAACTTCTTTACAGATATGAGTATAAAAGATTGTATAAATCCAAATGCTCCAGCTATAAAAAACAAAGAACTAGATATTGATAATATCTCAGATGAAAATCTTCTAACAATGATGATATCAAACCCAATACTTATAAAAAGACCGCTTATTGCAATAGGGTCAAATAAATTTTGTGGATTTGATTTAAATAAAATCTTAGATTTTAAACTAAAGGAAATAAGATGAGTATTCAAGAAAAGATAAAAGAACAACTTTTACAAGAGGTTTTTTCAAATATTGATAATATATATGATTTTATGGAAACAAGATTTGATATGGATGAACACTGTAATGAAGATATTATAAAAAAATTAAATGAATTAAAAGATGTAGTTTATAAAGTATCAAATTTAAGTAATCTATCATAAACAAATAGGTGATGAGTATTAGTTTTAGTCATAGGTTTATACTCATCACCTATTCATTTTAATTCATAGTCATTTCTATCATTTTACCATTTATAATCTCTGCAAACTCCACTCCAAAATCGTAACATTGAGCTAATTCTTCTTTTGTAGGTATTAATTTTATTTTCATAGATTCTAAGGGAGGAACACGAAAATTAAGAGATTTTAATCTATGAATTATCATATCAACAGCTTCTCCACTCCAACCATATGAACCAAAAGCACCTCCTGTTTTCCCTTTTTTTTCTAATAACATCATACATGAAAGTAAATCCCAAACAGGTTTTGGAGCATCTGCATTGATTGTAGGTGTTCCTATTAAAATACCATTACTCTCTTCTAGTATATTTATCATATTTGATTCTTCAATTGAAGCTAAATCATAGACATTGGCAATGATTCCATCCACACTTTCAGCACCTTCAAAAATTGCTTCAGCCATATCTTTTGTATTTTTATAACTTGTTAGATAAAAAATTGATAATATTTTTTTACCATGGGAAATATCTTTATAATTATCTTGGCTCCATTTTCTATAGTATTCAATATATTGTTTTGGATTTTCCCTTAATATTGGTCCATGAAGGGTTGCTATCATGTTTATTTCAAGTTTGTCATAAAGTTTAATTGCATTTAAAGCATAAGATTTAAAAGGCCTCATAATATGGTCATAATAGTATTTAAAAGAGTAAAAAAAATCCCCAACTAAATCATCAAATAATCTTCTATCGTGATAATGACTTCCAAATACATCCCCTGAAAAAAGTAGCTTATCTTCAACTATATAAGAACTCATAGTTTCAGGCCAGTGTAAATAAGGAGTTGTCAAAAATTTAATTGTTTTGTCCCCCAAAGTTAGACTTTTATTTGTCCAAACTGTTTCAAAATCAATATTTTCATTTCTTGTTATTGCTTTTAACATAGGCGTTGCTTGGGGAGAGATAAGCACTTTTGCTCTTGGAGCTCTATTCATAAGTTCTGGAATTGCCCCTGCGTGATCTGGTTCTAAATGATGGGAAATAACATACTTAATCTCATCATATGAACACAAAGATTCTATTTTTTTAAAAAACTCATCTTGAAACTCCAACTTAACCGTATCCAAGATAATCACACCTTCATTTGTTTTTATCAAATAAGCATTATATGATGAGCCATTGGCTGTTTTCATTATAATATCAAAGGTTCTAATATCAGGGTCAAATGATCCTATAAAATAAATGTTTGGTGCTATTTCAATTGGTTTATTTGAATACATAATCTTAGTCTATTAACCTTCTCATCCAAATAGGAGGGTTCTCTTTCATTTTTATAAACTTTTGTAAAATCTCTTCTATTTTTTCATCTTCTCCACTTGCTTGCATAGGAAATATTTTTGAAGCTTTTACCATAAGCGCTGCTTTTGGTCCAATTTGTTGAACATATAAAATATCACAACCTTCACAACACTCTATTTTGTAATTAAGTTTTTCTATTTCATCATCTATTTCCATAGAAGAGTTAACTGATTTAACAAAAGTGTAACTATCACCTTTTATTTCATAAATATAAAACTCTTTGCACCAACCAAAATGTTGATTTACATAAATATTATCCTTAGAAGCAAATGCAATTCTCATAATATATATATCCTAACCCTTGAATCAATCACTTTTTCCAAAGTCCCTTTTATCATCTCATAAGTTCCTGTACTAGCAATCGAACAACCTACACAAGCACCTTGATAAGCAAGTCTAAGTTCTATTTCTGGCTCATTTGCATAATCTATTAGTAAAATATTTCCACCATCTTTTAATAAAATTGGTCTAATAAATCTATCTAAAGTATCATTTATGATTTCAAGTTGTTTTTCTATTGTTTGTGCTCTAAAGTGCTTATTTAATTCCACATTACTTGCAAGGGGTTTATCCATACCTGTTAATTGGATATTTGCCATAGCATGACCATTTTGTGCAGCTTTTAACATACAATCAAAACCCTCTTTTACCCCCTCAAGATTTTGTCTATCTTGAAGTAAAATAAGCGCTAATCTAAAAGCAGCTTGGGTGTGATTTTTTCTAACTGCTCGTCTAAAATAATCTTTGGCTTTTTCTATATCTTCTTCAACACCTATTTTTGTTTGATACATAAGTGCTAAATTAAAGTTTGCAGAATCATTATCATAAGAACTAGCTTTTTCAAACCAATCTTTAGCTAGAGAGTAGTCTTTTTCTACACCTTCACCTTTTAGATACATCAAACCTAAGTTTGCCATTGCTTGGTCATTTTTAAATTTTGCCTCTTCTATCCAAATACTATAGGCTTTTTCAAAGTCTTTACTTTTATATGCAGCAAGTGCAACTCTATGTTTCATAAATCTTCTTCCTTCATTTGGATTTGGAATCTCCCTATTAGCTTCCAATTCTCTTTTTATATGCTCTTTTAAATATGTATGGGCAATCTCAATTGCTTCAGTAAAATCTTCACTTGAAGCTTTTATATCAAAGTCAAAAAATTCAACTAAAAAAGCATCCCCAAGCTCATGTTCTCCACTATAAATTTCAAAGGGATAATTTAGTGAAAGATAATAATCTAAACTTTTTTCCATATTTGCTCGATTAGTTTTTATCGCACTCACAAGAACAAGATGTTGTTCCAGAATCTAACAAAGTATCACAATTTGTTTTAGTCACTAGCTTACAAGCATCATTTAAAAGATTTCTATAAATATCTTCTATACTTAAATAAGTTTTTGATGCACTATAAACCTTTACTTTATTTTTTTCCAAATGATTAAAAACACCCTCTCCCATATGATAAAAAATAGTACCAACAGCTCCAAGTTCTTTTACACATTGGGCTGTATCTATTCCATTTCCACAACCTTTGTTTTCTGACACACTAAAATATCCAGAGTTTAAATCTAGTAGGGCAAAATATGGAGCATTTCCATATAAATCGGAAATTACTGTTGAGTCCTTTTTAGTTAATGGTATTGCTATCATTTTAAATCCTTTAAATAACTATAAATATATCTATGCAAAATCTATTCCTTTATTTTAAAAGGAACAGATTTTGCAACTAATACAATTAAATATAAGGATAAGATAATTATCCTCATTTAGGTTTTTGATACTTCTTTAAAAGTAGGCAATAAAGGAACTAAAATGGTAAATAAAAAACTGATTCAAGAACTCTTAAGTGAAAGTGCTTGTTCCCATAATAAAGAAAAAAAGTCATCTTGTGATAAGCCAAAACCAGGAGCTACAAGTGGTGGTTGTGCCTTTGAAGGTGCACAAATTGCACTTTTTCCTTATGCTGATGTTGTACATCTAGTACATTCACCAGCTACATGTATAGGAGCTTCTTGGGAGACTAGACAAACCCTAACTTCACACAAGGGAGAGAATAACACCATAACTGGTTACACTACAGATGTAAATACAAATGATGTAATCTTTGGTGGAGATAAAAAACTTGAAGATGCTATAGACTACATAGTTGAACATAAAAATCCAAAGGGAATCTTTGTATATGAAACATGTGTTACTGCTATGATTGGGGATGATATGGATAATGTTTGTAACAGAATGGAAAAGAAACATAAAATCCCTGTGGTTGTCATCCACTCTCCAGGTTTTGTAGGAGGGAAAAACTTAGGCTCAAGACTTGGTGGAGAGTCAGTTTTACATCAACTTATAGGGACAAGAGAACCTGAACTTATCCATCCTTTTGGAATAAATCTAATTGGAGAATATAATGTTACTGGTGATATGTGGCAATATACTCCCATACTAGAAAAAATAGGTATAAAAGTAATCTCAACACTTGCAGGTGATGGAAGAATCGAAGATATTCAAATGGCACATAGAGCAAAACTAAATGTTATAGTTTGTGCAAAATCTCTTATAAGTCTAACAAGAAAAATGCAAGAGAGATACAATATCCCATATATAAGTATCTCTTTTTATGGTAAAAGGGATACAACAAATGCAATTATGAGTATAGTAAACGCCTTTGGAGATGAAAAATTAATCAAAAAAGCAAAAGAAGTAATTGAGCAAGAAGAGACAAAACTTGAAGAAGCATTAATCCCTTATAAAAAAATACTTGAGGGTAAAAAAGCTATTTTAAATACGGGTGGAAATAAAACTTGGTCGATAGCATCAGCTTTACAAGATATAGGTATAGATGTAGTTGCAACAAGTGTAAAAAAAGCAACATTAGAAGATAGAGAAATCTGTGCCCAATATGTAAAAATCTTAATTGAAGACCCAGGAACTGAACAAGCAAAATTAATAGATGAACATAACATCGATATTTTACTTGCAGGTGGACGAAGTTTATATACAGCTATTAAGAAAAAAATAGCTTTTGTGGATGTAAATCAAGAAAAAAAGGTAAGTTATGGTGCCTATGCTGGACTTGTAAACTTAGCAAAAGATGTTTGTAATGCTGTAAATAACAAGGTATTTAAAGTAGTTGGTAATCCTGAACCTTGGAACATAAACTAAAATAAATAGTTTAACTATTTATTTTAGCCTTAGAGATATTTGCTTGATTTGATAGATTTGCATTAAGTTCTTCTTTTTTTTGAAGCTTCTCTTCAAAATTCTTTTCTAAAACCTCTTTAAAAAGTCTAATAGTTGATTTCAATTCAGGACTTGTATATGCTCCTGGTGCTGGATTTAAAAGGAAATCTATTCTATTCATCATAAAATCATAATCAAAATCTTCTTTCCTTCCCGCTTGAATAACTTCTCCATTTACTTTTTTTAGCATAGGCATTGGAAATATCATAGCCATTGATAAAAATCTATCTTTCTCATCAAGTTCATTAAGAGATTCGACTAAAAGTTCTTTATCAGAGTTTGACATATTTGTTGGTATAAAGCCCATGCCTTTAGATATACCATTTGATACTAATCCATCATTATCAAAATCATACTTTTCATAGTGGTGTAAAAGTAGATTATAAGCTCCCTCATCACTTAATGAGCCTACATTTATATCATCCGCAAGAAGCGTATAGTGTTGAAGAGTACTTAGCTCCTCTTTTGATAATGAATCTAAAAACTCTTTTGCATTTGATATGGAGACTTTTTCTTCTTTTGCTTTATTATAAAGTTCTTCAAATCCCTCTTTATAAGGTTCTCTAACGTCATAAAAACTATCTGACATTTTTAGATTTTTTACTATATTTACATGTTCTTCATAATTATTTATATTCATAAAAAAGCCTTTTGAAAAAAATTCCACTTAAAATTAGATAAAAAATTATATCATAAAAAAGTATAAAGATTAGAGATAGTAGGTATATTTTGTACCTATTACTATGACATTAGAAATTGTATTTGATTCAAATATTAAAGATAAAGAACTATTAATTAGTCCTCATCTATTAATTCATCTTCTTCTTTTTTTGCATATTCACTATATAAAGCACCAATTACATGCTCTAATTTTTCTTCAGTTATTGGTTTTAGTATAAAATTCTTTGCCCCAGATTTTAAAGACTCTGATACAAGTTCTTCTTGTCCATGAGATGTTATCATTACAATATTAACATCTGGCAGAATTTCTTTTATAAGTTTTGTAGCTTCTATACCAGTCATTTCAGGCATTGTAATATCCATTGTGATTAAATCAATTTTCTCAGTAATCGTTTTACACAACTCTACTGCTTCAGCACCATTTTTTGCTTCAGCTATAACTTTATGACCCAAATCATTAAAAAATTTCGTTAAATTTTTTCTTATAACTAACGCATCATCTACAACTAAAACATTCAACATTTTATATTTCCTTTTAAATTTAATTTTTCCAAAAACAACTCCTGTGGACCAATAACTGTCATTTGTAAATTTCCAATGTTTGTATTAATGTCTGTTCTTAATATAATAGAATTTTTATACTTAGTTAAAGATTTAGCGTCATGAATTAAAATAGGTGGAGTAATTTTAATAATACTATTATCTACAGGATTCTTTATAGCATTTCCTATTACAATATTTGCTATCTCACAAGCAACGCTCTCTTTTATCTCTATATATTCTTCTTCACTTGAAAAATCACCCACATAAAAAACATCTACTAATTTAGCTAAAAGTTCTTTATCATATCCCATGGTAACAAAGAGTTGTACAGAACCACCTGTTCCTATAAAAACAGTGTCCTTTTTTAAAACTATATGCTTTGCATCTATAATTTCAGAATTTTCATTTAAAATATTTATGCCCATATCCTTTTTTAAAAACTCTTTTAATCTTTCTAAAATCGGTAATAAAAGTTCTTTATAAGTATCATACATTTTCTATAGCCTTTCTTTTATAAGGTAACTTAAATATAAAAGTTGTACCTTTATTTATTTCACTTTTTACTTCAACACTTCCATCTAACTTTGTTAATTCATTTTTAACAACAGCCATTCCAATACCTCTACCTGAAAGTTCAGTTATCTCCTCTTTTGTACTAAATGTTTCATAAAATATTAATCCAAAAACTCTTTCATCACTCATTTTATCAAACTCTTTCATAGGCATTAAATCAAGTTCTTTTACTTTTTCTCTTATCCTATCTCTACTTATACCTCTACCATCATCTGATATTAAAATAAACAAAAAATCATTTTCTAAATTAAAATTACAGACAATCGTTCCTTTTTCATTTTTGCCCTGTTCCAACCTTGTTTCCATATCTTCAATACCATGATCTAACAAATTCCTAAATACATGAATTAAAGATTTAATAAAAGGTTTAAAATCAGGTGGTAAGATTATTCTCTTATCACCCAAAATTTCAAATGTATATATTTGTTTACCTAAAGATTCAGCCAAATCTTTACATAGATTTGGATATGCTTTTAAAGCTTGATATAGTGTTTTTGATCTTAATTTTTGTGCTTCAAATAAAATATCTTCATAATTATCCACATGTTTTTTATCCAATTGACAATAATTTTTTATTTTATCTTCCAAATGAATAATAGTCTCTTCATTAACTTTTATAATAGAATCCTCTTCAAGAAAATTTCCACCTAAAATGGATTTTATTATTTCTAAATCTTCATCTATCCAATCCAATAAACTATTCTCTTCTAAAAGTTTTTTTAATTCTTTATTTGTAAAGTTTTTATCGTTTATGTATTCTGAAATTTTTGATTCAAAATCATGTAAGTTTTTTACACTATTTGACATATAAAGCTGTGAAAACAATCCTTTAAAAGTATGTATTTCTCTATATATTTCACCTAAATTAAAAAAAGGATTATTATTTAATTCAAAAATTTTTAGTTTATTATTATCAAATTTTTTAAAATCATTTATCAACTCATAGAACTGCATAGTATCACTTATTATTGTTACAATCATTTTTAATAGTTGTTGTTCTTTTTTTATCTTTCGTTCAAGTTTTTTCTTATGAGTTATATTTGTAAATATCAACATAAGTTTTTTATCATTTAGTCTTTTATAATCTATAGAGATAGCTCTTCTATTTATAATCAACTCTTTTGGTAATAACTCAATAAAAGAGTTTTGAATTATTTCATTTTTTTCTCTAAGAATATCTTTTAATGTTTGATTAAAAAAGCTTTTACTATGTTCTGATTCAAAGACAAGAAGTTCATCTATTTTTCTATTAGAGATATCATCTCCAAGAAGTATTTCACACTCTTTTGAATGCTCTTCATCTATAATTAAATCTCCATTTAAAGATAAAAATCCTTGTTTTGCATTATTAAATAAGTCAATTATTTTTTGATTTTTTTCTGATAATTCTTGAGTTCTTAAAGCTACTCTCTTTTCTAAATCTTTATTTAGTAAAGATATTTCTTCATCCCTTTCTTTTAAATTTTTAATATTCTTATCAAGAGAACGTGTCATATGATTGAAAACATCAACTAACTCTTTAAACTCATCTTTATAACGAACTTCTATATTTTTTGATAGACTAACTTTGTTTTCTAAAATATCATTTATCATTTTAATTATATGTTCTAAGGGATTATTTATTCTTGATATTAAAATTATTGAAATAAAAATAAGCCCTAAAATCGAAAATATTCCAATAACAATTGAAAGAATAATTACCATATTAGAGATTTTTTCAGAATTATCTATATTATCAGTAATAATCGTATCTGTAATTTTTGAAATATCATTGATATTATTATTAATAATCAAAAAATTCTCTTTACGGTCTGTTTTTATATAACTTAAAAACTCTTCCTTTTCAAATATTTCAACTTTGGCTGAAATAATAGAATATTCAAGATAATTTATGTTTATTAAACAATTTTCAACTTCTGAAATAAATTTAAATAAAATTTTATTATCAATACTTGCTTTTGTTGTTTTGATAGTTTCAACTATCAACTTATCCATATTTTTTAATTTATTTTTTATTTCATCTACTTCTTTTTGATTATTTTCAAAAGCAGCATCCCTTATAAAAGTATATAAACTTTGTATTTTTCTTTCTATATTATTTACATATTCTTTTTCTTCTATTAAATGTAGTTGTATCAAGGTTTGTTCATATAAATTTTGAATTTTTCTTATCTCTTTTTTTAACTCTTCTAGATGATTTTTTAGTTCCATTTTAAAAGTAAAAATAGTGTAACCTGTATTAAAAAAGTCTTTTTGGAGTTCTACTGCATACTGTAAATTATCTTCTAAACTATCAATTAATACGTTATATTTTAAATCATATTTACTATTTTTCAAACGTTGTAATTCTATACTTGAATTAGCTTTAAACAGATATTCTTTAATTCTTCTAAAACTTTTTTCGTCTTTACTCGTTAAGATATCTGTTTCACCTTCCAATATAGAATCTAACTTTTTCAAGACTAATTCATTTTGTTTTTCTAGTTTTAATATAGTAGCAATAGATTTTTGATTTTCATTTATTCTACTAATTGAGAAAAAAAGTGCTCCAAGGATAGTGATTATAATAAAAGAGATTAAAAGTATAGTTGTAACAATAATCTGTTTAATTGATAAAAGAGATGCCATTCTATTAAAAATCCCCATTTAAAGCCCTTTTATTAAGAATTTTATATTTCAATTAAATAGTATTCATTTAAGTATAGCCAAAATTAATATAAATATAAAATTTATATACTAATTTTTTTAGGAACACTATTTGCATATATATCAAAAATATTATAGGAAATGCCATGGAAAGTATAAGTGCAAAACCTCTACAACTAAACCCTATAAAACTATCTCAACCAATGGGTGCTATGCTTTGCTTTTTAGGAGTTAAAAACTGTATGCCACTTATGCATGGGGCACAAGGTTGTGCTTCCTTTACAAAAGTATTTTTCACACGACACTTCAATGACCCAATCGCAGTACAAACAACAGCTGTAAATGACATAACAGCTGTAATTGATGGGGGAGATTATGCAATTAGCGAATCAATTAAAAATATTACAAAAAAAGTACAACCTGATTTAGTAGGACTTTTTACAACGGGACTTACTGAAACAAAAGGTGATGATATAAAAGGTGCTTGTTTACTTGTTCAAGACCAACAAAAGATGGTTTATGTAAATACCCCAGACTTTGAGGGCTCTATTGAAAGTGGTTTTGCAAAATCAATTGAAGCAATTATTGACCAACTCGTAATAAATTCAAGTGAAGTTGATGTCAATAAAGCAGTGATTATTCCAAATGTAAATTTAAAACCAATAGAAATAGAAAAAATCAAAGACACGATTGCACTTTTTGGTTATGAAGTTTTAGCTTTGCCTGATTTAAGTGATTCCCTTGATGGTCATCTAGGATTGAAACAAGGTGCTTTAAGTAGTGGGGGAATTAGTGTAGAAGATATAGCAAAACTTGGAACTTGTTCATTAGCAATTAGTATAGGAAGTAGTGTAAAAAAAGCTGGAGACAAATTAAAAGCAAAAAATGAAAATATGGAATTACTACATTTTGATTCTTTAGGTGGATTAGAAGATGGTGATAAGTTTTTTAAAGCTTTATGTAACATCAAAAATATCTCAACTCCCCATCCTAGTATTGTAAGATGGAGAAAAAGACTACAAGATGCTATGCTTGATTCTCACTTTGCCATAGGAAGTGCTTCAGTTGTACTTGCCCTTGAGCCTGACCAATGTATAAGTGTGGCAAATACCATTATTGAAGCAGGTGCAAATATAAAAGCAATTGTAACCACTCACAAAAATGATTTACTTGATAATATAGAGTGTGAAAACTTACTTATAGGTGATTTTGAAGATGTTGAAAAATATTTAAAAGAGAGTGATGTTTTAATATCAAACTTCCATGGAGAAAGATATACAAATAGACATAAAAAAGCTTTGATGTTAAGAGGATTTCCTGATTATGAAGGAGTTGGGAATCAACTAAAAAATGATGTCTTATATGAAGGAAGTGCTTACTTACTTTTTGAATTGGCAAACCTTATAAATCATCACCACCAAGGAGCATTCAATGAGCATTAATCTACAAAGACCAATTGTAAAAGCACTTGGATTGGAAATGATAAATGGAGCAACTAGACTTTTAGGTATCCCTAAAGAAAGGGTTCAAGTTGTAATCTCTTTACCTGATATTACAGCCTTTAATGACCAGTTAAATGAAGCAATAAGCTACTTTAAAAGTAGAGCTGAAACTTTTATTATAACTACAAGTAGTATTGATGAGTGTGAAAAGGTAATAAAAGAGTTTGAACTAAAGGAGAGTCTAATCTCAAGGGAATACAAAGAGTTCTCAAAAATCTTTAATATAAAAGATGAAAAAAACCAGCTAAAAAAATCTTTAATGATAATTGATACAAATTGTCAAATAACACATAAGGAAATTTTATAAATGGAAGTAAAATACAAAAAAGAGTTTTATATTTTAAAACAAAAAGAAAAAAAAGTTGACTCAGAAGCACCAGCAATTAGAGTTGAAATGATAGATGGTCAGACAAAAGTTATAGGAATGATGGCACCTAAAATTCAAGTAATGCTTACTTCTCCTAACATAAAAGATTATAACAATGGATTACATGATATTTTAAAAAAATTTCAATCAAAAATCTTAGTTTATATTATAACAAGTAGCCCTCTTAGTGAGATAAAAAAAGTTACAACTATGTTTGAGTTAGATGAAAGTACAGTATCAAATGACTTTAATAAATTTTCTTTAAAATTTGGAGTAAATTTAAGTGAAAACTTAATTGCTAAATCAGCATTTATTATTGATAAAGAGGGACTAATAAAATATAAAGAGATACCTTCAAATGCAGAACATAAACTTGACTTAGACGAGTTTGAAGTGGCATTGGAAGAAGTTATTAATTTTAAAGTAAAAGGGCATACCCATGAGAATTGGATGGGAGTATGAGAAATTTATCTAGCTCTTTAAAGTCATGGTTAATACAAAACAATTATGATAAAAATAATTTAAATAAAGCAGGTAAATATGGCAATTCTGCCATTATGAAAGCAGCAAGGGAAGGTAATGCAAAACTTGTAAATGAGTTATTGGATTTAAATGTAGATTTAAATATGAAAAATGTAGATGGAAATTCTGCCCTTTGGAATGCCTGTTTTGCTTCATCTTATGAGTGTTTTGAACTACTTGTAAATGCAGGTATTGAAATAGATTCAAAAAACGTAAATGATGTGACAGCTTTAATGTACTGTGCAAGTGCAGGAAAAGAAGATTTTGTACAACTTCTTTTAGAAAAAGGAGCTAATAGCTCCTTTGAAAATCTTGATGGTTTTAAAGCTATTGATTTAGCAGTAACTCCAAAAATTGTAAAAATGCTAAGAAATGCAAGAGTTTCATAATCAAACAGACATAACAAAAAAAAATGCCTTTTTGCAAACCCAATTTATAAATTGGCAAACCCAAGCGAAAGCATATAAAAACTATCCAAATTTTTATAGACGATTTAAACTTAATGATTATGAAGAGTTAAAATTTATAAAAAATTTTGGAAAGATTTCCTACACAAAAAAATATGGAAATGATGAGGTGAACTTAAGAGTCAATCCAAGTGCTGGAGGACTTTATCCTTGCGAAATTTATATTCAAATAAGAGGAATCAAAAAGTTATTAAATGGCATTTATCACTATGAACCCATAAAAGAGAGTTTAACTTTAATCCATGAATTAAGCAATGATGGCTTAGAAAGTTATATGGATATAAACCAACAAAAATTTATCTTCTTGCTTAGCAATGTTTATTTTAGAAGTTCATGGAAATATGAAAAAAGAGCAATAAGATATCTATTACTTGATACGGGACATCAATTGGGTTCTATTTATGCTTCACTTGTATTAGAAGATATGGAACATCTATTTAATTTTAAATTTAAGAAAAAAAGCCTGAACAAAGTATTCTCTTTTGATAACTACGAATATTTTGTTGCTTCAATTTATTCAAATGAATACAAACAAATAGAAACAAAAAATCTTAGGAGTAATATCCCTTTTGTTTGCCCTTGTGATTATTATATAAAAGATCCTTTTATTGAAGAGTTTTATAAACAGTCATACCATGAAGAGTTTAATAAATATAAAATAAATTTTCTAAAAGAGTTATCAAAAGAGAACCTACAAAGTGCTATTGATAAAAGAAGATCAGCTAGAGTTTTTAAAGAAGGTACTATTTTAAAAAAAGATTTTCAAGATATTTTAAAAGGTATTTTTTCATTTGCAAAACAATTTTCACTGGATATATATTTCATAAATCACAATATAAATAGCCTCAAAAAAGGTATTTATAAAGAGTTTACTTTAGAAAAAGAGGGTGATTTTTCTGAACTAACTACTAAATTAGCTTTTAATCAAAAAATTGGTGGAAGTTCAGCAGCTACCATATTTTTTACATCAAAATTAAAAGCCAACTACTCTTTAAGTCTTATGATTAGTGGCTTTTTAGCACATATAATTGCTCTAAAAGCCACAAATTTACAAATCTCATCGACAGGTATTGGTGCCTATTTTGATGATGAGATACAAGATATTTTAGTTACATCAAACAATATTTTATATTTAATGGCGGTAGGAAAATGAGTAAAGAAACTTATCATGAACTATATAAAAAGTATGACCTTTATAGAAGTGACATATACCTTTTATGCGAAGAAAAACCTGCAGAAATTTTATTTCTTTTTGAAGAGGTTTGTGATGAACTTATCAAACCACTACCAATAAATAATCAAATTCCAAAGGAATTTATAAATAGTGCAAAATCATTTACTGCACAAAATACTTTTACAAATATATACTATGCAGAGCTCTCAAATAGGGCATTTTTCCTA
The DNA here is from genome assembly GCF_050300555.1 of Arcobacter sp. Taxonomy (NCBI): domain Bacteria; kingdom Pseudomonadati; phylum Campylobacterota; class Epsilonproteobacteria; order Campylobacterales; family Arcobacteraceae; genus Arcobacter; species Arcobacter sp. The sequence goes on along the minus strand of NZ_JBNKXY010000002.1, from coordinate 100,613 downwards.
AGTGACCTTATAGATTTTCTAGCTTTAATTAGAAGTAAAAAAACCACTTAATTTTTGTGGAACACTATTTGCATATACCTATTTAAATTTATTTTAGGACAAAAATATGAGTAGTATAAAAATCACAACAAATGACTCTCAAGAAGGTACTATAAAAGTTGCTTTTGCAACTACTGATTTAGAAAATATTGATGCTCACTTTGGGGCAGCAAAACAGTTTGCTGTTTATGAAATAAGTAAAACATCAACATCAATGTGCGAAATAAAAAAAGTTCTTGAAAAGGATACGGATAAAGCAATAGCACTACTAGAAGGTATTGATATTGTTTATTTTACAAATGTCGGAGCAATAGCTGCTGCAAAACTAATCAATAGTGGAATTTTTACAATTAAGTACAAAGAAGTTGTAAGTATTGAAGAAGAAGTAAAAAAACTAAAAGATATGTTAAATTCAAACCCTCCACCATTTATCAAAAAAATCATAGAAAAAAAGGCTTCATAATGGATAAAAAAGAACTTTTTAAAATAACACTTATTGGGCAAGTAAGAGCCTTAGATCAATTTGGTACATGGGTTAATAAAAGTGATGAAGACTTACTTATAGAAAAATATGTAAGAACAAAAGAGGACTTAAAAAATATTCCTATTATTGCAGATATTGATGAAATGCAAATCAAAGATATAAGACTTGTTTACCAAGCAGTAGCTTTAGCATTTGAAAAAATGACGGGAGTAATGTGTTCAGTTGTTATGGAAATGAGCCATGAAGGATTTGGTAGAGTAGTTGTTTTTGCAGGGAAAATAGTTTTATGTGAAAAGTTTTTTAAAGATGCACATAGATTTTCATTTAGAACGTATGATGATTTACTAAATGAAGGTGAAAAATATCTTGTAAAAGCAGAAGAGACTTATAACAAATATAAAAACATATAGATAAAAAGGAGATGGAAGTATGGCAAATATTGGAATTTTTTGTGGAACAGCAGGCGGAACATCTATGATAGTTGCGGAAGCTCTAGCAGAGGCTTTTGATGTTGATGAAGTAATTAATATGGAAGAAGACTTTGATGATATTGAACAATTTGAAGATTATGATGTTCTTTTTATCGGAAGTTCAACTTGGGGACAAGGTGATGTACATTTTTCTTGGGTTGATCCCCAATTAGAAATAGAAGATGCAGGGATGGATTTATCTGAAAAAACTGTTGCATTTTTTGGAGCAGGAGATAGTGTTAAACATGGAGAACATTTTTGTTCTGCACTAGGAAAACTTCATAAAACATTTACAAAACTTGGAGCAAAAACTGTTGGTTTTGTAGATGCAAGTGATTATAAATATGAGTTTTCATTGGCAGAAATAGATGGAAAACTTTGTGGATTGGCAATTGACCAACACAATGAAGAAGATAAAACGACAAAGAGAATCGAAAATTGGGTCAACCAATTAAAAGGTGAAATCTCTTTATAAAAAGGATTTATTATGAAATCTCTAAATGAATTTTATGACAGCTGTAGAGATGCGGAAGATTTTTTTAAATTTTTTGATATTGATTTTGACCAAAAACTACTAAATGTAAAAAGATTTCATATGATGAAAGAGTATGGAAATCTTATCAAAAGAGGTATGACAAATATAGAAGGTGAAGGAAAAACTTTAGATTTCCTAAAATTTTCCCTTCTAAGAGTTTATGGTGATTATGTAAATGGTCACTCCCCAAGTGCAGCAGATGTTTGGAACATGTATGAAACAGGTAAATTAGAAGGTTGTTCTTCTTGTGGTACAAGTTCAACAGGGACAGGAGGAAGTTGTGGGTGTTAATCATAAAGAAATTGTAGATGCAAACACTTTTTTACACGATAGCGTAACTGCTAATCGTTCAGGGAAAGATGAAGAAAAAGCTAAATTTGGAATAGGACAAAAAGTAAAACTTATCAAAGAAATAGTTAATGATGGAACTTATCCCCATGCACCAATTGGAACTCTTTTGATGCCAGAGGGTTCTATTGGTTATATCAAATCTGTAGGAGAATTTCTTCAAGTAATTAGAGTATATGAAGTTCACTTTTTTGGTGTCATGGATGCTCCTGTTGAAATAGTTGGATGTAGAGAACATGAACTTGAAGCTATGGAAGATTATAGAAATGAAGTAGAAGAAGAGTTAGAATTTATGCGTAAGCATAGAGAAAAGTATTACTCAAAAGATTAAAATTGTAACCAAGTCAGATGAAAGAGTTTTTAGAACTTTATCATATGGCTTGGTTTGTATGATAAAACAAGCTAAAAAAGGAGACAAAATATGGCGAAAGTTATTTTTATGCATTTTGACACTGCCACAGATGGTGTTTATGATGCAAAAATTGGTGAACCAATTGTTAGATTGGCTAAGGAAAAAGGTGTTCCTCTTGTATCTGATTTAAAAGATTACTCAAAATGTTTAATCAAGGTTGAGAATCTTGCAAATGAAGAACCTACAAGTTATATGGAAGATGAGGAATTGGATGAGTTAGTTAAATTGGGAGCAATTACTTCTGAAGAAGCTTTACAATGCCAACAATTTACTATAAGTCCAAAAGTTAGAATTGCACCAATGATGTTAATCAAAGGTGACATTTTAGTTAAACCATATACATTAAAATAATAAGGTAATCAGCATAAAAAAGCGAATTCATTCGCTCTTTAGGATTTTGCTACTTTTAGGGATTTTTTATAAATCCCGTTAAAAAGTGGAAAAAAATGTAAGGTCCCTTTGAAATTGGGACAATTTAAAAGGAAAACAAATGACAACTAGAGTAGAAATTATAAACGATTTTTTAGCAATAAATGTTAAACCAGGAAGTACAATTCAAGATGTAGTAGAAGCATCTGGTTCTGCTTTACCTTTTGGATGTAGAGATGGTGAATGTGGTACATGTGTTGTGGAAATTGAGCAAGGTATGGAGTTCATCTCTCCAATCAATGAAAAAGAGATTAAAGTAATAAAAGAGTCTTGTGCTGGTACTTGTACTGATAAAACAAGATTATCTTGTCAAATGAAAATAGTTAAACCTAACGGTGTTGTTAGAATAAAGTATTAAAAAATATACAGGGAAATGTCCAAATTCTTTTTGAATTTGGGCAAAATATAAAATGGCACAAACATTTACAACTTCGACTTCACAGAAGCAAAATCTTAACTTATCTTTGAAATTGTGGCTTCCTATGTTGCAATCTTCACTTCAAGACCTAGAGAAACATTTAAAAAATGTGTCCTATGAAAATCCATTTTTGGAAATCAAAAAACCAAAAGAGTTTTACGCAAATTTTATGCCACAAGGAACAAGTGGAGAGTTTATCGAATCATTAGCAATTTATAATGAATCCCTAAATGATGTTATAAGTGAGCAAATTTGTGCACCTAATTTTCCAACACCAAACTCACAAAAGGTTGCATTGGAAATCTTATGTGATATCAATGAAGAGGGTTATTTTGAGGGAGATATAGAAAAAATAGCTATAACATGTGGAGTATATAAAGAGTATGTAGAATCTATCAGACAAAGATTCTCACTACTAGAGCCAAGTGGAATTGGGGCAATAAATTTATCAGAATCATTTCTTTTTCAATTAGATGCTTGTGATAAACAAATTGATGATGAACTTTATAACTTTATAAAAAAGATTATAAAAGACATAGCTCACTTGGATAAATATTCAACTCACCATAGATTTGAAGATGCAAAAAATATAATTAAATACTTTAATAATCCTCCTGCAATAAATTATATAAATAATAATGTACAAATTATTCCTGATTTTTTTGTTGAAATAGGAGAAGATATTAATATCAAAATTAATCATGCTTATTATCCAGATATTGAGGTAAAAGATGCTTTTAATACAAAAAATGAAGGCATAAAAGAGAAATTAAAAGAGGCTAGAGATTTAGTAAATCTATTAAGTTTACGAAAATCAACCCTTTACAAAATTGTACTTTTAATTGTTGAAAAACAAATCTCATTTTTTGTAGGAGGAGAATTACGTCCATACTCCATGCAAGAATTAGCCAATGAAATTGGTTTTGCAGAATCAACAATTTCAAGGGCTGTGGCAAATAAATATATCGAATGTTCTTTAGGAACATACCCTTTAAAATACTTTTTTTCAAATGCAGTTAATAATAAAGATTTATCCTCTTCAGAGATAAAAAACTATATTAAAAGCTTGGTTGAATACGAAACAAAAGAAGAACCATTGACTGATCAAGATATCCTTGAAGCTATTCAAGAAAAATTTAATCTTGAAATGGTTAGACGTACCATTACAAAATATAGAAAAATGTTAGATATACCCTCTTCAAAAGAAAGAAAAAAACTCTATAAAGTAGAAAATTTATAAACTTTTTTACTAAAACAGATACATATTCTCAAAAAGTATAAAATGATACTTTTCAAATATAATCTTATGTTATCATTTTAAAATAAGTTCCTTGTAAAGATAAATCTTACATAGAAAGTAATTATATACTTTAAGATAATAAAAGATATTATTTTATAAATATCTTAGTAAACATATAAATAGGAGAATGCTAAAATGTTTAATTTTGGAAAAACAGAAGAAGAATCAGGAAGATTAACTGCAATGGATGAGAACTTTGCAATTATATCATTTAAACCAGATGGTACAATAATACATGCAAATGATAATTTTTTAAATGTATTAGGTTATAAATTAAATGAAACAGTAGGCAATCACCATAGAATGTTTTGTGATAAGAAATATATTACTACTCAAGATTATAGTGATTTTTGGAGTAATTTAAACAAAGGAATTTCTCAAATTAATGAGTTCGAAAGAATTAGAAAAGATGGTAGTTCTGTTTGGATTCAAGCTTCATATACACCAGTAAAAAATAAAAGTGGAAAAGTGATTCGGGTTGTTAAATTTGCTCAAGATATTACTGATGCTAAAAAAGTGATTGATGCTGTTAAAAATTCTATTGACATAGCAAAAACTGGAAATATGGAACAAAAAATAACGCAATCAACTACAAATGAAGGTATAGAAGAATTAAAAAGAGGAATTAATGAGTTATATGAAATTGTATCTACTAAAGTTAATAGCGATTTAAATAAAATTTCAGATGCTTTAGCATCTTTTCAAAAGTTAAACTTTACTCATAGAATAGCAGGGAATAACTTGGGAGAAGTAGCTGAGGGACTAAATAATCTTGCTAATGTTGTAAATGATATGTTAGTTGAAAATAAAGCAAATGGACTAACACTTGATGAAGGTTCTGATTTACTTTTAAAAAATGTGGATAAATTAAATCAAAGTTCAAATGAAGCTGCTGCTAGTTTAGAAGAGACAGCTGCTGCCTTGGAACAGATAACTTCAAATATTAGAAACAATACAGAAAACATAGCAAAAATGGCAAATTATTCTAGCAATGTAACAAACTCTGCTTCAACAGGAGAGAATCTTGCAAATAAAACTACAATTGCAATGGATGAAATAAACGAACAAGTTAAATCTATAAATGAAGCAATTAGTGTAATTGATCAAATCGCATTTCAAACAAATATCTTAAGTTTAAATGCAGCAGTTGAAGCTGCAACTGCTGGTGAAGCAGGAAAAGGTTTTGCCGTTGTTGCTCAAGAAGTAAGAAATCTAGCTTCTCGTTCAGCAGAAGCTGCTAAAGAGATAAAATCATTAGTTGAAAATGCTACTTCAAAAGCAAATGAAGGTAAAACAATTGCAGGACATATGATAGAGGGATATAAAGAACTAAATCATAATATTAAAGAAACTATAAATTTAATTTCTGATATTGAAATGTCTAGTAAAGAACAACTTAATGGTATAGAACAAATAAATACAGCTGTAAATCAACTTGACCAACAAACTCAACAAAATGCTCAAATTGCTTCACAAACACAAGATATAGCATCTTCAACAGATACTATCGCAAAACTTATTGTTTCAAATGCAAATGATAAAGAGTTTATAGGTAAAAATGATGTTAAAGCAAAAGAAATGAATCATAAAAATAATCAAAACCAAACTACTCAAGTAAAACCAAACAAAACAACTACTCCTTCACAAAAAGTAGCCCCTAGACCTACAAAAAGTGAAGTTATAAAACCACAAACAAATAAAGATGAGTGGGAAAGCTTTTAAGCTTTCCCCTTATATAAGATATTCAACAAAACGCTAACTCTATTCATTAAAATTTAAAAAATCTCTAAAATTTACTAAATTTACAAAAAATGTTGTCATAAAACAAATGTGTAAACAAGACTGATATTATCCTAATTTTATTATTTTGAAAATTTTTCCTTATAAAAATCCCTTATTTATGGTATTTATACAAAATCTGAAAATTTCTTTATAGAAAAAAATTTCTGTGGAACACTATATGCAATTATCAATTTCGTAATTAATAATATTAAAAGGAGACAATATGTCAGATTTAAGACAAATAGCGTTTTACGGAAAAGGTGGGATTGGTAAATCAACTACATCTCAAAACACATTAGCAGCAATGTGTCACTATTATGGTAAAAAAATTTTAATCGTTGGGTGTGACCCAAAAGCAGATTCAACAAGATTAATCTTACATGAAAAAGCACAATCAACAATTATGCAATTAGCTAGTGAAGCTGGAACAGTTGAAGATTTAGAATTAGAAGATGTATGTAAACCTGGAGCTGCAGAATTTCACCCAGATAATAATGACATAACTGAAGGTTATATTAACTGTACAGAATCAGGTGGTCCTGAGCCAGGTGTTGGATGTGCTGGTAGAGGTGTTATTACAGCCATTAACTTCTTGGAAGAAGAAGGTGCTTATGATGATGAATTAGATTTCGTTTCTTATGACGTTCTTGGAGACGTTGTTTGTGGTGGATTTGCTATGCCAATTAGAGAAGGTAAAGCTCAAGAGATTTATATCGTAATGTCTGGTGAAATGATGGCTATGTATGCAGCTAATAACATTTCTAAAGGGATTTTAAAATATGCAAATACTGGTGGGGTAAGACTTGCTGGCTTAATTTGTAACGCTAGAATGACAGATAAAGAGTATGACCTTGCTAAACACTTAGCTATGCAAATTGGTACTCAAATGATTCACTTCGTTCCAAGATCTAACCACGTTCAAAGAGCTGAATTAAGAAGAATGACAGTTGTTGAGTTTGCTCCAAATTCAGACCAAGCTATGGAATATAAAGAATTAGCTAGAAAAATTATCGCTAATGACTTAAAAGTTATTCCTACACCATTAGAAATGGATGACCTAGAAAATCTATTAATGGAATTTGGTTTAGAAGAAGAAGTTGACGAAGAAAACTTAGGTAAAAAAGCTGAAGAAGCTTAAGAAAAATAGTAATAAGTAAAATGTATGTTGGCGAATTCTTTCGCCCTTTAGGATTTGCTTCTTTAAAGATTTTTTATAAATCTTGTTGAAAGAAGTCATAAAAGATAGGTCCCTTTGAAATTGGGACAATTTAAAAGGAGAATAAAATGTTTGTATGTGGATACCACTTCCCAGCTGATATGGGTAATGATGTAAGTTTTGATAAAGTAATAGAAAAAGTTAAAGATGGAATTGATGCAACAGGTAAAACTGTTACATTAACAAGTGAAACTAGAGAAGGTGTTAAATTAGAAGAAATTTCTGTTCCTGCAGGTTCTTTTTTACACACAGCATTAGTTGATTATTATACAAATACAGAATGTGCAGCTAAAGATGATTATAAAATGATTTATTACACAAATAAATATCAAATCTCTGAAATCTCAAAATCTGTTGATGGTGAGGAAACTAAAGCAATTTGTAAAAAATTAGACGATATGAATCTATACAGAGTAAAAGTAGCGTAAGCTTCTTTTACCTACCTTAAAAAGGAGAAAGAATGGGACCAGAAACATTAGAAAGTCTTCAAAAGCAAGCGATTGCTGAAGTACTTGAAGCTTATCCAGAAAAAGCAAAAAAAAATAGAGCAAAACACTTAGGTGTAGATTCACCAGAAGGTGTAAAAGGTTCTTGTGATACAACAAGAAGTAACAAACAAACAGTACCAGGAGTAATGTCTCAAAGAGGTTGTGCATATGCAGGATCTAAAGGGGTTGTTTGGGGACCAATTAAAGATATGATTCATATCTCTCACGGACCAATTGGTTGTGGGCAATATTCAAGAGGTGGAAGAAGAAACTATTATATAGGAACAACAGGTATTGATACATTTGTTACTATGAACTTCTCGACTGATTTTAATGAAAAAGATATCGTATTTGGTGGAGATAAAAAACTTAAAAAAGCGTTAGAAGAGATTGATGAATTATTCCCATTAAACAATGGTATCTCAATCCAATCAGAGTGTCCAATTGGATTAATTGGAGATGATATTCAAGCTGTTGCAAAAGTTCATAAAAAAGAGACAGGTCATCAAACAGTAGCTGTTTCATGTGAAGGGTTTAGAGGGGTTTCACAATCTCTTGGTCACCACATTGCAAATGACATGATTAGAGATCATGTTATGCCAGATACATCTTTTAGAAAAGATTTCGAATCAACTCCTTATGATGTAGCAATTATTGGAGATTATAACATCGGTGGAGATGCTTGGTCAACAAGATTAATCTTAGAAGAGATGGGATTAAGAGTTATTGCACAATGGTCTGGTGATGCTACTTATAAAGAGTTAGCAATTGCTCCTAAAGCAAAATTAAATTTACTTCACTGTTATAGATCTATGAACTATATTTCTAGACATATGGAGCAAGAGTTTGGAATTCCATGGATGGAATATAACTTCTTTGGACCAACTAAAACTACTGAAAGTTTGAGAAAAATTGCATCATTTTTTGATGAAAAAATTCAAGAACAAACAGAAAAAGTTATCGCTAAATATACTGCTATGACTGATGCTGTTATTGCTAAATATAGACCAATGTTAGAGGGTAAAAAAGTTATGCTTTATGTTGGTGGATTAAGACCAAGACACGTTATTGGTGCTTATGAAGATTTAGGGATGGAAGTTATTGGTACTGGATATGAGTTTGCTCATGGTGATGATTATAAAAGAACTAAAGAAGATTTAGGAAGATCAACACTTATTTATGATGATGCAAATGAGTATGAGTTAGAAGAGTTTGTTAAAAAATTAAGACCTGACTTAGTTGCAGCTGGTGTAAAAGAGAAATATGTATTCCAAAAAATGGGATTACCATTTAGACAAATGCACTCTTGGGATTATAGTGGACCTTACCATGGTTATGATGCGTTTGCAATTTTTGCAAAAGATATGGATTTAGCTATGAATTCTCCTGTATGGAATCATACTAAAGCACCATGGGATAAAGAAGAAGTGGGAGCGTAATATGCAAGATTTAGATAATATAGTAAACGGACAAAAACTATTTTTAAAACCAGAATATCAAGAAGTTTTAAAAAACAAAAAACAATTTGAAGGTTCAATGGGAGCTATTAATCCAGCTAAAGTTGATGAAATCCAAGAGTGGACTAAATCATGGGATTATAGAGAAAAAAATCTTGCAAGAGAAGCAATTACTGTAAATCCAGCTAAAGCTTGTCAACCTCTAGGTGCTGTTATGGTTGGTCTTGGTTTTGAAAATACTATGCCTTATGTACATGGAAGTCATGGATGTGTTGCATACTTTAGATCTTATTTTACAAGACACTTTAAAGAACCAACTCCATGTGTTTCTGATTCTATGTCTGAATCAGCGGCTGTATTTGGTGGTTTAGCTAATATGAAAGATGGTTTACGAAATTGTAATGCACTTTATAAGCCTGATATGATTGCAGTATCTACTACTTGTATGGCCGAAGTTATCGGTGATGACTTAGGTGCATTTATTATTGGAGCAAAAGAAGAAGCTGAAGGAGAATTAGATAATGTTCTTATTCCTCATGCACATACTCCATCTTTCGTAGGTTCACATATTACAGGTTATGATAATATGATGAAATCTGTTTTAGAGCAATTAAATCCTCCAAAAGCAGAAAAAGTTGATGAAGAGAGAATTAATATTATCCCTGGATTTGAACCATATTTAGGTTCATTAAAAGAGATTAAAAAAATCTCTAAAATGTTCGGTGATAAAATTATAATGATGGGTGACCATGAAGAACAATGGGATACAGGAGCTGGTGAATATAAATTATATGCTGGTGGAACAAAAATAGAAGATGCTAAAACTGCTGTAAATGCAAAAGCAACTATCTCTTTACAAAAGTATTCTACAATAGCAACTGCAAAAACTATTAAAAACAAATGGAAACAAAAATACGAAACTTGTAATCCAATTGGTTTAAGTGGTACTGATGCTTTTGTTATGAAATTAGCAGAATTAACTGGTAAAGAAGTTCCTGAAGAATTAAAAAATCAAAGAGCTAGACTTGTTGATGCAATGCAAGACTCTTATCCATATATGCACGGTAAAAAAATTGCAATCTGGGGAGATCCTGACTTTTTATTAGGTATGGTTTCATTCTTAGTTGAAATGGGTTCTATTCCAACTCATGTTGTATGTCATAATGCACCAAGAAAAGGTTGGGAAGCTGAAATGCAAGCAATCTTAGATAAATCAAATAGAGCTAGTGAATGTAATATTTGGCCAGGTAAAGATTTATGGGCATTAAGATCATTATTATTCACAGAACCAGTTGATTTTATGATTGGTAACGTTTATGGTAAAGAACTTTACAGAGATACAAAAACTCCACTTATCAGAATTGGTTTCCCAATTTTTGATAGACATCACTTACATAGATACTCTATGAGTGGTTATGAGGGAGGTATCAATCTTTTAACTTGGATTACTAATGGTATCTTAGATCAATTAGATGAAGAGACAAAAGGTATTGCTGAAACAGATTATTTCTTTGATTCAGTAAGATAATTTTAAAACTAGAGGTTTTTCCTCTAGTTTTTTTTAGTATATCGTTATATATTTTAATATATAATGCTTTTATATTTTAGGAGTAACTATGAAAATAAGTGCTAGAAACCAACTGATGGGGATAGTAGAATTAATTCAAGAGGGTAAGGTAAATTCAGAAATTTATATAAAACTGAATAGTGGATATACAATTATTTCCGTTATCACAAATAATGCAGTAAAAAATCTTAATTTACAAATAGAAGATAAAGTTGCAGCAATATTTAAATCAAGTTCAGTACTTCTGACAACTGATATGACACTAAATATTAGTGCTAGAAACAAATTTCAAGGGATAATTGAAAATATATATTTAGGAAGTGTAAATGCTGAAGTGTGTGTAAATGTAGGTAATAATGACACAGTAGTATCAGTTATAACCTCAAATTCAATTAAAAATTTGAATATAAAAATAGGAAACAGTATAAGTGCAATAATCAAAGCAACAGATATCATGATAGGAAAGGAAGAGTTATGAAAAAAGTAGTATTAGGAATCTTGGCTATAAGTTTAAGTCTATTTGCAAGTCAAATAAATATAGCAGTTGCAGCTAATGTGAGTTATGCAATCAATGATTTAATAGAAGAGTTTAATAAAACAAACCCAGATACAAAAGTGCAAGTTACCCTTGGAAGTAGTGGAAAATTAACAGCACAAATAAAAAATGGGGCACCATATAATATTTTTATGGCAGCCAATATGAAATATCCCCAATCACTTTATAGTGAAAATATTGCCATAACAAAACCCTTAGTTTATGCTCAAGGAAGTTTGGCAATATTGACTACTAAAAAACTAGATTTATCAAAAGGAATCAATCTTGCAGTAGAGAATTCTATAGGAAAAATTGCAATCGCAAATCCAAAAACAGCCCCTTATGGTAAAGCTGCAATTGAAGCTATGAAAAATGCAAATATACAGGATAAAGTGACAGATAAATATGTATATGCAGAGTCAATTTCACAAACTGTAACATATGCAATTACAGCAGCAGATATGGGATTTATTGCAAAATCATCTTTATATAGCCCTAAAATGAGTAAATACAAAGAGGGAATTAATTGGATAGATGTAGATTCAAAATTATATACACCAATTAATCAAGGAATAGTTATACTAAACAATGCAAAAGAGAATAAAGAAGTAAAAGCCTTTTATGACTTTATTTTAAGTGAAAAAGCAAAAAATATATTTAAAAGATATGGATATTTAGTACCATGAATAAAATAGAAGCAATCATATCTCAAATAAACAATATTGATAACCTCAATATTGTTCAATTTGATTTTTCTGGAACAACTCTTAAAATGATGAGTTTAGATTTAAATGAAAAAATAAAAGTTGGTCAAAAAGTTATCTTAGTTGCAAAAGCAACAAATATACTATTGGCAAAAGGCTTTGAAGGTATGATTAGCTTCTCAAATCAAATAAAAGCAAAAATTGAAGATATAGAAAATGGCAAACTTTTAAGTAGAATAACCTTAATGAGTAATAACTCATATTTTCAATCGATTATTACACTTGATAGTTCGCTAAGAATGAATTTAAAAAAAGATGATGAAATAACTATTTTAATAAAAGCAAGTGATATATCTATTGAGGAAGTTTTAAATGATTGATTTACTAAAAACTATGGAATTTACACCATTTTTATTATCATTTAAACTGGCTTTCATCACAACTTTAATACTTTTTTTTATATCCTTACCTCTTGGATGGTTTCTTTCTCAAACAAACTCAAAATTTAAACCTATACTTGAAGCAATTACAGCTTTACCTATTGTATTGCCTCCTTCAGTTTTAGGATTTTATATCTTATGGGCACTTTCTGCTAACTCCCCAATTGGAGAGTTTTTTGAAAATACCTTTGGAGTAAAATTAGTTTTTAATTTCACAGGACTTGTAGTTGCTAGTTGTTTTTATTCACTTCCTTTTATGGTACAACCCTTACAAAGTGGCTTTGAAAGCATAAATAAAAATATGCTAGAAGCTAGTTACATCTGTGGAAAAAGTAAATTCCAAACCCTTATAAAAGTTGCCCTACCAAATATAAAACCTGCACTAATAACTGCCCTTATTGTGACTTTTGCTCATACAGTAGGAGAGTTTGGAGTTGTACTTATGGTAGGAGGAAGTATCCCAGGAGATACAAAAGTGGCTTCTGTTGCTATTTATGAAATGGTAGAAATTATGGATTACAGTTCTGCCCATATTTATAGTGCTATCATGGTAATAATTAGTTTTATAGTATTACTTAGTGTGTATATATTTAATGGTAGAAGTAATAAAAAGTTTAGTGGAGTTGCTTAATGTTAAAAATAGATATATATAAAAAACTTCATGGCTCAAATGGGCAAATGAATTTAGATGTAGATTTGGAAATAAAAGAGGGTGATTTTATTGCTCTTTCGGGACTAAGTGGTAGTGGTAAAACTACACTTCTACGAATCCTTGCTGGTCTTGAAGAAGCTGGTGGAGATATTAAAATAGGGAACAACACTTGGCAAAGTGAATCTATATTTTTACCTCCTCAAAAAAGAGAGATAGGTTTTGTATTTCAAGATTATGCACTTTTTCCTAATATGAGTGTGGAAGAGAATCTTTTATATGTAAACAAAGATAAAAAACTAGCCAATGAACTTTTAGAAATGACAGAGTTAAGTGAATTAAAAAAGAGGTTACCAAGTAGTTTAAGTGGTGGTCAAAAACAGCGTGTTAGTTTATGTCGAGCTATGATGAACAGACCAAAACTTCTACTTATGGATGAACCTCTATCCGCCCTTGATCCTGCCATGAGAAATAAACTACAAGGTGAGATATTAAACCTACACAAAAAGTTTAATACTACAACTATAATGGTAAGCCATGACCCAAGTGAAATGTATAGATTATCAAACAGAGTTATTGTACTAAATCAAGGAAAAGTTATAAATGATGGCTTAGCAAAAGATGTACTACTTAAAACAAGTGGTTCTCAAAAATTCTCTTTTGAAGGTGAATTACTTGATATTATAAAAGTAGATATAATATATGTGGCAATTGTGGCTATAGGGCAACAACTTGTTGAAGTCGTACTTAGTGATGATGAAGCAAAAGAGTTAAAAAAAGGAGAGAGTGTACAAGTAAGTACTAAAGCTTTTGCCCCATTGATAAAACAAATATAAATATTAATGGAACACTATTTGCATATATATTTTTACCCTTTTGTAGTTAAATTATAAGAGTAAGATGTCTTGACATTTTACTCTTTTTTTAAGGGAATTAAAAAAGGAATAAGTATTTATGTCAGAAGCAACTTTAGAAGCCACACACAATTTTGCAAAAAAATTTTCAACTTATAAAGAATTTTATATAAAAAACAATGACCTAATTTTTTCAAAACTTGGTCTTGGAACTTTTAATAAAGAGCCTTACAAAGAGGAAAATTACGTTTTTCATTATATTGAAGGTGTAAAAGAAGCTGTTAAAAATGGTATAAATTTAATAGATAGTGCAAGTAATTATAGATATGGTCAAAGTGAAAAAGAGATAGGTATTGCATTAAAAGAGCTTTTTGAAGAGAAAATAGTTACAAGGGAAGAACTAATTATTTGTTCAAAGGGTGGTTTTATTCAACTGGAATATCCATTTCCACAAAATCCATACACTTGGATTGAAGAAAATATTATAAATAAAAACCTAGCTACCCAAGAAGATATTGAGCTGGACCAACACTGTTTAAGTGCTGATTTTATAGAGTGGTCATGTAAAAAATCACTAGAAAATATGGGTATTGATAAATTTGATATTTATTATTTACATAATCCCGAAATTCAAATACAAAAAAATGGCTATAAAAAGTTTCTAAAAAAAGTTGAGTCCATTTTTAAACGATTTGAAAAAATGGTAACAATGGGTTATATAAAGTATTATGGAATTGCTGTTTGGAATGGCTTTAGTGATAAATCTACTGGTGAACATATCAACTTAGAAGATTTGGTAAAAATTGCATTAAAAGTTGGGGGAGAGAATAATCATTTTAAATATATTCAAACTCCTTTTAATATCGCAAAAACAAATATATATACAATGCCAACACAAACAGTAAAAGGTGAAGAATGTACACTTTTACAAGCAGCCCACAGGCTAAAAATTGGTGTTATAAGTAGTTCTTCATTACTTCAAATGAATCTATTTAAAAAATCATTTAAAGCAGAAACTGGGTACTTATTGGATAATAAAATGGTTTTGGAAAATGATATTCAACTAGCCCTTCAATTTGTACGGTCAACACCAGGAATTATAAGTTCACTTTTTGCTTCAAAAGTTCCTGTTCATATAAAAAGTAATCTAAAAATATCTCAAATAAAGTCAACTCCAAGAGCACACTACGACTTAATGTATAGAGTATAAGATGATATATGATGTAGTAGTCGTGGGTGGTGGTATTGCTGGACTTATGGCAGCAATAGAAGCCAAAAGAGTTGATAATAGTGTTGCCGTTATTACAAAAGGAAATATTTTTAAATCTAACTCTGCCATGGCAAGTGGTGGAATAAATGCCGTTTTAAATACAAACGATAGAACTAATTTAAAATCCCATATTCAAGATACCTTTAACTCATCAAAGGGATTAGCAGAAATAAATGCCATAACTTATATGTGTCAAAAAGCTTCCCATATAATCCATAAACTTGAAGAGTATGGTGTAAATTTTGATAAAGATGAAGATGGAAATATTTTACAAAGACCTTTTGGTGGAGGTTCTATTAATAGAACTTGTTATGTGGGAGATAAAACAGGATTTGCCATAACCCAAGCACTAATTAAAAAAGCAAAAGAAGTAGGGGTAACCTTTTTAGTTAATAACTATGTACTAAATCTAGCCACTTATAAAACTTCTATTTCAGGAGTAATTTGTCTAAGAAGAGAAGATACCTCTGTTTTAGTATATCCTGCAAAATCAGTTGTCCTTGCTGGTGGTGGATATGCAGGTATTTTTAGGGGCAACTCCACCAATGCACAAGACTATACAGGTGATTTATTAGCTGTTTGTTTAAGAGCTGGACTTATTTTAAAAGATATGGAATTTTTACAATTTCATCCAACTGGAATAGCAAAAACAAACTATCTTGTAACTGAAGCTGCTAGAGGAGAGGGTGGTTACTTAATAAATAGTGATGGAAAACGATTTATCAATGAGCTTGAAACTAGAGATAAAATAGCAAAAGCGATACTAGAACAGCAACAAATGGGAAAAGAAGTATTTATAGATCTAAGACATTTAGGAACTGAAAAAATCCAACAAAAATTGCCATCTTTATATAATGCTGCATATAATCAAGTTGGAATAGATATTAGTAAAGAATTATTAAAAATAAAACCTGTGGCTCATTATAGTATGGGTGGAGTTGATACAAACATGACAGAAACAAAAATAAAAGGTCTTTTTGTATGTGGAGAGATGGCTTCAAATGGTGTTCATGGAGCAAATAGATTGGGAGGAAATTCTCTTTTAGAGGGAACTGTTTTTGGAGAGTTAGCTGGTATAAAAGCCTATGAATATTCAAAAGAAGCTGAGTTTTTACCTATTGATTACAATGTAGTTATAAAAGATATTCAAAACATAGACAAAATTTTTGAAGGGGATACAACAAAAAACTTCAATGCAATTAGAATCTCATTAGGTAAAGTCATGTTTGAAAAAGTGGGAATTATTAGGTCTAAAAAGAGTTTAATTCAAGCTTTTGATTATGTTAAATATCTAAGAAGAGAGTCATACTCACTTCATTGTATAAACAAAGAAAAAAGAAATAATGTGGAACTAATCTCTATACTTGAACTGCGAAATGCACTTGAAATTTCAGAAGCATTAATTTTAGCTGCAAAAAAAAGAAAAGAGAGTCGTGGTGCTCATTTTAGGGAAGACTATCCAAAAGAAAATGAAAAATATGAAAAACATATTTTAATAAAAGAGATTCAAAAAGGTTACTTCAAACTTGAACTTGAAGACAAATCATTAATAACAAAAATTAGAAATCTATTTATTAATAAACTAACTTAAAAAAAGGAGAATAAAATGGCAAAAGTAATGTTAAGAGAAAATGAGGGCAAAATCTATTTTTATTTTGCAAAAAAAGACATGGAAGAGATTATCGAATCTGTAGAGTTTGATAGTGAAGAAAATTGGGGTGGAGAGTGTGAACTTTCAAATGGAGAAACGTGGTGGATTCAACCAGGACCAAAAAATTTACCAAAAGAAGAAGTTTGTAAAAAACTTAATGTATAAAGTTAATTTGTATATTTTATATACAAGATAATTAGTGAATTTATATTCACCATTGGTATACTATTAATAAAAAAGGATTTTTCATGTCATTATTTGATAATACAGCTTGTAGTTCATGTTTAACACTTAGAGAGTTGACAACACTTTATGAAATTTCAGCAGTTATATCAAATCATTATGATTTGAAAACTTCCTTAGAAAAATCAATAAAAATTTTAAAAAATAGTCTAAATCTTACAAATTGTACTGTACACGTTCTAGAAGAAGAAATACTTAGTGTATTTGCCTCTGTTGAACTAACAAATATTCAAAAAAAACTATCAACATACAAACTAGGTGAAGGGGTAACTGGAGTTGCCGCTCTTTCTAAAGAACCTGTTGTTGTAGAAAATATTCATAGTGATTCACTGTTTTTAAATAAATCAGGAAAAAGAGATTTTACAAATCTATCTTATGTAGCAGTTCCTTTAGTTGTAGAGAATGAAACCGTTGGTGTTTTAGGTGCTGCACTTACAAAAAGTACAGAAATAGGATTTGAGGATTGTGTAAGAATACTTACAATTATTGGTTCAATATTTGCACAAACCATTCATTCTTACCAATTAAATATAAAAGAGAAAGAAAGATTAGAAGAGTTGAAATCTTACTATAAAATGGAGTGGGACTCAAAAGTTCATAACTTTGGAGATATTATTGGAGATAGTCCAAAAATGCAACAAGTTTTCCAAGTAATACAAAGAATAGCCCAATCAGAGGTTACAATCTTAGTTAGAGGGGAAACAGGAACAGGTAAAGAGTTAGTAGCCGCTGCCATTCATAAAAGAAGTAAACGAGCAGATGAACCATTTATCAAACTTAATTGTGCTGCTATTACTGATACCCTTTTGGAAAGTGAACTTTTTGGTCATGAAAAAGGTGCATTTACTGATGCTAAAGAGACTAGAAAAGGAAGATTTGAACTAGCAGATGGAGGAACACTATTTCTTGATGAAATAGGGGATATCTCTGCTTCAGCACAAGTAAAACTTTTGAGGGTTTTACAAGAAAGAGAGTTTGAAAGAGTTGGTGGTAGCAAAACTATAAAAGTAAATGTAAGATTAGTAGCTGCTACAAATAGAAATCTTGAACAAATGGTAAAAGATGGTAAATTTAGAGAAGATTTATATTATAGATTAAATGTAATTCCTATTGATTTACCACCCCTTAGAGAAAGGGGAGAAGATATTAAACAATTGGTTAATTTCTTTCTAGAACGTTCAATGAAAAACCATAAAAAGAAAGTAAAAATCTTAGATGAAGCCATGGATATTTTAGCTGCTTATCCTTGGCCGGGAAATGTAAGAGAATTAGAAAATACCATTGAAAGAATTGTTTTAATGGGTAATGAAAATGGAATAGATAGTTTTGATATGTCTTTACTACTTCCAGCCCTTGAAAAAGGAAAGTTAGAAGATAAACCAATTGCAGCTTCAAGAAAATCTATTCCTAAAAAAAGTTTAGATGAGATGGAAAAAGAAGCTATAGAAGAGGCACTTATTTCCAACGATTTTAACCAATCCCATGCTGCAAAAGAGTTAGGAATAACCCTAAGACAAATTGGTTATAAAATCAATAAATATGGAATTACAAATGAACTACAAAAATGAAGAATTTGAACTAATAGATGAAATTATTGATATAGGATATATGGCTGAAGATATAGTAGCAACTGATCTAACAGGGAAAGAGTTAGTTATAAAAAAAGCTAGTCCAAATAGGATGATTCAAGTATTTTTGTCATTTCCAAATTTTGAAGATTTTAAAGAAGAGATTATTGCTTTTGATGAATTTATGAATGAAGCAAAAGTAGAGATATTTACATATTTATTATTTGCTAAAAAAATAGATTTTGATTATAAATTTAAAAAGATAATTCCTGTTTTTGATACAAATGAAGAGTATGGAAATATGTACGGAACGAAAATTGTAAGTGGTATATTAGAAAACTGTTTAACAAAAGCTCTGTTTTTAGTTGGTAAAGATGGAGCTATTTATCATATTGATATGCCAGAAGATTTATCAAAACCTTTAGATATGAATAGAATAAGAATCGAGTTAAACAAAGTTTACCAATCTTATACTGGAGTTGGATGTCATGGATAACCTAATAGAAAAATTAAAAGATGGTACTCTTGTCCCATTTCTAGGAATGGGCGTATTTGAAGATAGTACTGCTAAAGATGGGACAAAACTCCCCTTTGACAGTGATTCGATGATATTAGCTTTAAACAATGGAAGAGCCATGAGCCCAAGACTTATGTATGAATATTCAAGGGCTGCCATGAGTTTAGAGCAAAGAAAAGGTAGAGAGTTTATTGTCCAGATGACAAACCATATCTTTAGTTCTAAAGAGTATGATTTACCTAAAGTTTATACTTGGCTAAAAGAGTTTAAACCAAAATATGTGATAGATACAAATTTAGATGATAGCTTACAAAAAGTTTATAGCGATGAAAATCATTTTCTAATAACAGGGGTTTCTAGAATTACTGCTGATTATGATAGATTTATAATTTATAAATTTGATGTTAGTAAAAATGCCTATGAAAGAATAGAGAAAGAGGCTTTAACTTTAGATTTACCAATATTATTTAAACCAATGGGTTCAACAAAACCTGAAATGAATTTTATCATCTCCGATGCTGATTTTGTGGATTGGTTAACCGAAGCAATGGGTGGTTTTGCTATGCCTCCTATTTTAAAAGAGTTTAGAAAAGACAAAGAGTACCTTTTTATGGGTGTTGATTTTTCTAAAGATACTTTTAGAATGGTAGCAAATGAAATTACTATAGATTTAAAAGGTGGGGTTACAATTTTTAATAAACCTGAACTAACAAAAAAAGAGGATAAATTTATCAAAACTCACAATTTAGAAAATTTGAATTTGAGTTTAAATGAGTTTATAAATAGCCATGCCTACTAAATTAAAATCATGTGACTTTTGTGGAAAAGAGATAAAAGAAGTAAAAAAAATATTTTCAAGTGAAAATGCAAATATCTGTGATGAGTGTATCTCTATGTGTGCAAATGTTATGGAAAAAGAGACCATAAAAGAAACCAAAAAAGAGTTTCAAAAGGGTCTTAGCGTTCCCATTAAAATAAAAGAACATCTTGATGATTATGTAATAGGTCAAGATGATGCCAAGAAAGTTTTGGCAGTTGCTTTATACAATCACTACAAAAGAATTGATAAACCAATAGTAAAAAATGTCGAACTAGAAAAATCAAATATTATGCTTATAGGTCCTACAGGAAGTGGTAAAACTTTGCTTGCAAAATCTTTAGCAAAAATCATGGATGTACCTTTTGCAGTTGCAGATGCAACGGCACTTACAGAGGCTGGATATGTGGGAGAAGATGTAGAATCTATACTTTCAAGACTTCTTGCAGCTGCTGATTTTGATTTGGAAAAAGCAAAAAGAGGAATTGTATATATTGATGAGATAGATAAAATAGCCAACAAAAGTGAAAGTGCTACAAGTGGAAGAGATGTGAGTGGTGAAGGTGTTCAACAAGGTTTATTAAAAATTTTAGAGGGTGCTGAAGTTTATGTTCCTGTAAAAGGAAGTAGAAAAAACTCATCTGCGGAAACAATTCTTTTTGATACTACTCATGTTTTATTTATCTGTGGTGGTGCTTTTGTAGGTTTACGAAAAGATGAAAACAAAGAAAAATCAACTGTAATGGGATTTTTAAACAAAGATAGTAAACAAAAAGAAAAAAAAGATATCGAAGCAAAAGAGCTTATATCTTTTGGATTGATTCCAGAATTTATTGGAAGAATACCAGTTATTGCAGAACTTAACAAACTTTCAAAAGAGGATTTAATAAGAGTTCTAAAAGAGCCAAAAAATGCCATTACAAAACAGTATGAAATACTTTTTGAGCTTGATGGTGTTGATTTGAAATTTGATGATAAAGCCTTAGATGAAATAGCAAATATTGCCTATGAAAAAGATGTAGGAGCTAGAGGGCTTAGAGGTATTATTGAGAAACTTATGTTACCATTGCAATATACAATACCATCAGAAGAAAACTTGGGTTCTTGTGTAATTACAAAAGAGTACATAACTGACAAAAAAGATGTAAACTTGATTTATACAAAAAGCAATGAGAAAAAAACCTCTAAAGAGATAAACTATAATGATATTAAGAAATAATTTACAAATTTGTAAAGCTACAAAGGATGATATATCATCCCTTGTAAAACTTCTCCAATCTTTATTTTCTATAGAAAAAGATTTTACTTTTGATAAAAAAAAACATGAAGATGGATTAAATTTATTAATCAATTCCCGAAACGCCCAAGTAATTGTTGTAAAGTTTGAAAATGAGGTAATTGCCATGATTACTATTCAAAAACTTATTTCTACTGTAATGGGCGCAAAAGTTGGACTTATAGAGGATTTTATCATCAAAGATGATTATAGAAGTTTAGGAGTTGGAACTTATCTTCTTGAATATGTTAAAGATTATGCTAAAAAAAACTCCTTAACAAGACTACAACTTGTATGTGATGAAAATAACACAACAGCCAAAGAGTTTTATACAAATAAAAAATTCAAAAGAAGTAATTTAAATGCTTGGTATTACACAATAGAAAAATAACCCAATAATGGAACACTATTTGCATCTTATATCTTATATTTTTATATAAGGAAAGACAATGGCAGTTAGAATTACAGAAGAGTGTATAAGTTGTGAGGCATGTGCACCAGAGTGTCCAGTTGCAGCAATTTTAGAAGATGGACATGAAAAAAATCCTTCAGATGTTTTTTACGTAAAACCAGAATCATGTGTTGAGTGTGTTGATCATGCAGATAAACCAAGATGTGCAGAAGCTTGTCCAACTGAAGGTGCAATTGTATGGGATATGCCTTATACTGCTGAATATTCAGAATATTACGCAATGAGAAATGATGAAGGTATCTATAAAATTAGAGAACATAAAACAAAAGGTCTTATGTTACCAAGTGTAAAAGAGCAAAAATTTATTGCTGATATCTCAATGGAAGATAGAGAAGCTAGCGCAAACGTAGGAGAATTTTAATTTAAAACAAAGACTTTTGTCTTTGTTTTACGATACTGCAATTAAAAAAATTAAAATATTTACTCTGGAATAAACCCAAGTAAGTTGACAATTATATTTCATTAGGTTATATTTCATTTATGAAAAATAAATTTGATATTGATGGTAATTTTTGGATAAATAAAAATGAAAAAGCCTTTATTGGTAAAGGAAGAGTTGAACTTCTTAAAAATATCCAAATCTATGGCTCTATTTCAAAAGCGGCAAAACAGATGAAGATGAGTTACAAAGCAGCTTGGGATAGTGTTGATATTATGAATAAACTCTCCCAAGAACCTTTAGTTACAAAAGTAACAGGAGGAGTTGGTGGTGGAGGTACAGTTATCACTACCTATGCCAAAGAGATAATAAATGCCTATGATGAATTAAAAAATCTACATGAAACCTATTTGGAAAATATGAGTAACCTTTTTGATTCTTTAGTAATTGATTTAAAAAATGAAAAACCTGTATTTTCAAAACTTGAAGGTAAAATCACAAATATAATCTCAAATAATCAAAATAGTGAAATA
Source organism: Arcobacter sp. (assembly GCF_050300555.1). Lineage (NCBI taxonomy): Bacteria > Pseudomonadati > Campylobacterota > Epsilonproteobacteria > Campylobacterales > Arcobacteraceae > Arcobacter > Arcobacter sp. The sequence continues at coordinate 77,760 of NZ_JBNKXY010000002.1, read as the reverse complement.
GAAATTATCTTAAATTCAAAACAAAAATTGGTAACCATTGTAAATGAAGAGTTTCTTCAAAAAAGAGAATTAAAAATAGACAAATTTGTAAAATTGTTAATTGAAACAAACTCTATAGTAATCACTAAAGATAAAAGTTCAAACAGTGCAAGAAACTCTTTAGAAGGTGTCGTAGAAGAGATAAATGACGATGGGATTAGTACATATTTATCTATCAACTGTGGCGAAAGTGATTTTATAAATGCCAAAATTACAAACTCAAGTTATAAAACTCTATCCATAAAAAAACAAGACAAAGTATTTGCTTTTTTTAAAGCATACAATATAAATATTATCTAAACATTTAAAGTAAAATATGCTAAAACAGCATATCTTGAAAATTTAGCTAATACAACCAAAATCAAAAAATACCTAAACTCGTATTTTAAAACTCCAGCTATAAAAGTCAAAGGATCACCAATAATTGGTACCCAAGATAGAAGTAAAGACCAAGCACCATACTTATCAAAAAAGTTTTTTGCTTTTTGCAAACTCATTTTTGAGATGATATTTTTATTCTCTAAAAACTCTTCACCTTTTAATCCAAAATAATAGTTTAAACACGCACCTAAACTATTACCTAAAGTTGCCACAAAAAGTAAAAGTGCTAAATTATACCCTTGTGAAATATCATATACCAAAACTGCTTCACTTCCCATGGGGAAAAGTGTTGCTGATATAAAACTTGTTAAAAATAAAGTTAAATAAATCAAACTATTTTTCTATTTTTTCTTTTAAATCTTTTTACAGAAATTTGAGATATTATAACCCCACCTAAGATCGTAGCACTTGCTATTAACTCTTCTATACTTAACTCTTCTTTTAGTATTAAAAAAGCCAAAATCAAAGTAAAAATAGGAATAAGATTTATAAACATAGCAGCCTTTGAAGCTTCTATTTTTGTAAGTGCAAAATTATATAAACCATAACCTGCTAAAGTTACAACAACACCCAAATATAATAAAGCTAAAGCAGAATCAACTGTAAGATTCACACCTTGTGTATAATATTCATATATAAAAAGTGGGAAAAAGAAAATTGCCCCTGCAAAAGCTTGAATAGCTGTAATAAATAGTGCTGGGTATTTTTCAGTCAAATGTCTTGCAATAATAGTATATCCAGCTCCACAAACCATAGCACAGAACTCTAAAAAGTTACCAAGTAAAGGATTAGGTGCCAAAACCGTCATACTACCTTGTACACTTAACCATACAGCTCCTATCATAGCAATAGCAGAACCAAATAAAAGCTGTCTTGATACAATCTCTTTTAAGAAAAATCCAGCTGCCATTGCAGTTATTATTGGCATTAAAGATGTTATCATACCTGCTTGTGAAACAGAAGTATAAACCAAAGCTTTTATCTCAAATATAAAATATAATGATGGCTCAAACATACATAGAAGCAACATATATTTTATATCATTTTTTTCAAAACTAAATTTAGAAAATCTTTTTATAAAATAAACAAAACAAAGTGAAGCTATCAGCATCCTGAAAAAAACCACTGTAAAGTCACCTAAATCAACCATGGCAATCTTTAATGCTATAAAAGAGCTACCCCAAATAAACATTGCAAAGATTAAGGAAAATATTCCTATAAAATTATAATTTTTAGACAATTTATCACTTTTTTTTAAAATAAGGATAGAATTGTACTCTTCTATAATTAAAAGTCAAGTTATAATTTATAAGAATTTTAAGTTTATTAAGCTAAAATTACAGCCCTTAAAGAGAAGCACAAAGAGTATTTAGTACTTTTTATGCTCTTCTTTAGACCTTTACAATTGTATCTGAAGACAACGCCCCAGGATGGGAACATAGCAAGGCACCTTCTTTTATGGTGTGTTTAGGTATCTGGAGAGGAGTGCTTAAAGCACTTCTTTATCTATTTAAAATCCGAAAAATCATCATTTAAAATCAAAACTTTTTTTGTCTTTTTACTATAAATAAATCTTTTATCACCACTTTTAATAGCTTTTAAAATCAAATTTTTTATTTCAACATCACTTTTTTTATAACTTTTCATCAAAGAAGTAAAATCCAATAAAGAGATAAATTTATTTTTTTCTGGTCTTAATTCTAGTTGTGGTTTATAAATAGAACGCATCTCGTTAAATGCGCTTTGTAAAAGTTTTATTTCTGAATCAAATACACTTATCATTTTATCTTGATTTTTTTCTAATCTAGCAATCTCTTCTTGATACTGTCGTCTTAACCATTTAACAGACTTTTTTAATAAAAGAATTTGTTCATCTTTAGTTTCTAATACTTTTTGAAAATGAGCAGAATTATCTTCTTTTTTTTCTGCTACTTCTTCAATCGAAGCTGAATAACCCTCTTTTTTACTTTTATCATCCCAAAGATAAACATAGGTTTTTCCAGCTTGTTTTATTGATTTTAATTGATTATTTTTTATTCTATAATGGACACCTTGTAAAGATATTCCAAGTATCTCCGCCGCCTGTGCTGTAGTTACTAATCTTTCCAAGGTCACAACTTAAAGTTTATTTGAGTCTATTTCAATAACCGTATGTACATTTCCACGTGGTTTGAAATCTGCAACTATTTTTAGCCATTTAGGTTCTAGTTTTTCCATAAGTGTATCAAAAATCTCATTTGCAACATTTTCATGGGAAATCTCTCTAATCATAAATGAGTTAATATACAATTTTAAAGCCTTAAGCTCTATTACTTTTTTGTTTGGAGTGTAGTGTAAAAATATTGTTGCAAAATCTGGATATCCACTTCTTGGACATTTAGCCATAAATTCTGGCAACTCTATATTTATTACATAATTTTTGTCATTTTCATTTGGCCAAAAGTTTTCTTCTTTGTTAATATCAAATTCAACTATCTCTTTTTCACCATATTTCATTATATCTTGCCTTTTATTTGAGAATTTTTTAAATACTATAAGTTAGTGATTTTATCAAAAATATTCTTACAAATGTTATATTAGTTATATTTCATGCTATCATGTTATTATAAAAACTTATATTATGGAGTATTACTATGAGAACTGATAAATATGACATAGCAATAATAGGTGGTGGTCCTGGAGGAATAGCTACAGCCCTTGAAGCGGTAGTTCATGGTATAAAAAATATTATACTTATCGACAAAGCAGATAATCACTCAAGTACTATTAGAAAATTTTATAAAGAAAATAAACGAGTGGACAAAGACTGGAAAGGCAAAAGTGTAGAAATTGAAGGGAATATTCCTTTTATGAATGGAACAAAAGAATCAACACTAGATTTTTTTGACAAGCTTTTAGACCATGATAAAATTGATACTTTATTTAATACTGAAGTAGAATCAATAACAAAAAATGAAGGGGAAGAAGAGTTTTTAATCACCACAGGAACTCAAAGCTTCAAATCAAAAGCAGTGGTAGTAGCCATTGGAAAAATGGGTAAACCAAATATGCCAAAATATAAAATCCCACCTTCATTAAAGGCAAAGGTAAACTTTAATCTTGATGGATGTAGTGAAGGGGAAAAAATATTGGTTGTGGGTGGAGGAAACAGTGCTGCTGAATATGCCTATGAACTAGCAGATGAAAACAATAATGTAACCTTAGTTTATAGAAAATCAGAATTCACAAGATTAAATCCAGAAAATGAAGAGATTTTAAAAACCTATAATGGACAAGAAAAACTAAGACTTAGACTAAATACAGATATTATTTCCCTTGAAAATGAACATGGAAAAGTAAAGGTAAATTTTGATGATGGCTATTTTACCCTTTTTGATAGGATTATTTATGCCATAGGAGGGACAAGTCCAAGTGATTTTCTAAAAAAATGTGGCATAGAGTTAGATGGTGAAAATAAACCTATTTACAATGAGCACTATATGACAAATATATTTTTTCTATATGTTGCTGGGGATATTGCTTTTAATACAGGAGGTTCTATTGCAGCTTCACTAAATCATGGTTATCATATTGTAAATTCATATATGAGAAGAACAGGAAAAATCTATGCCCATACGGATAAAGTAAAAGAATTCCTAGAAAGAAATCCCGAGTTTAAATAAAATTTTAGGATATAATAATTTCCATGAATTTTAAACTAATTATCCTAATTTGTCTTACTCTAGTTTTCTTTTCAACAAGTTCAGTTCTAGCAAGAGCTGCCCTTCTTGATAACTCCATTGACCCATATAGTTTTACATTTTTCAGACTATTTTTTGGAGCTTTAACCCTAGTTATTATTTTATTTTTAAAAGAAAAAAAGTTAAATCTTAGTCTAAATAAAAACTGGCATAGTTCATTTATGCTTTTTTTATATGCTATTTGTTTTTCATATGCTTATATAAACTTGGATGCTGGACTTGGAGCATTGATTCTTTTTGCAGTTGTACAACTTACTATTATAATAGTTGCCCTTATAAAAAAAGAGAGACTAAATTTAAAAAAAAGTATAGGAATATCCATAGCTTTTATAGGTTTAGTTTATCTTTTATATCCATCAAAAGATTTTGAAATATCTATTTATCACTCAATTTTGATGATGCTATCAGGAATTGCATGGGGATTTTATACAATTATTGGAGCTAAATCATCAAATGCTACACTAAATACAACTGATAACTTTATAAAATCTCTTGTATATTTATTTTTATTTTTTATTCTATTTGTTCAAGATACAAATATCTCAAGCTATGGAATAACTATGGCATTTATCTCTGGAGGAATAACATCTTCCCTTGGTTATCTTTTATGGTATTACATACTTCCAAATATTAAAATAATCACATCAGGAATTTTACAACTTTTAATACCACCACTTGCCATATTTTTGGGAGTGATTTTTTTAAATGAAGAGTTAAGTTTCAAACTTGTTTTATCAACTTTTATAATTATAAGTGGAATATTTATATATTTAAAAACCAAAGAAGCCTAACTTTATCTTTTATTTTTTCTAATAATAAAAATAATTATCTTATGTGTTTTATAGTTTTTAATTGTATAATATAAAGCAAAAATAATGACAAAAGAGACCTTATGAAAAAACTTGCACTGGTGGTACTTTTAGGGGTGTTGAGTATCCCATCATTTGCTGTTCAACTTATAACTATTGGTTCTGGTGGAGTAACTGGAACATATTATCCAACTGGTGGAGCAATTTGTAGGCTTGTAAATAAAATAAAGAAAAAAACTGGTATTTTATGTTCTGTTGAATCTACAAATGGATCTGTTTATAATATAAAAACAATAAAAAATTCTGAATTAGATTTTGGAATTGCCCAATCTGATATTGCTTATGAAGCATCAAAAGGTATTGGAAAATTTGAGGGAAATAAAGTTTCAAAACTAAGAACTGTAATGGCAATTTATCCTGAACTATTTACATTGGTTACAAGAAAAGATTCAAATATAAATGATATTATGGATATCAAAGGAAAACGAATAAATCTAGGAAATAGTGGCTCTGGTAATGAATCAACTGCACTAGCCATGTTTAATGTTTTAGGAATTAAAAAAACTGATTTAGCCTATGCAGGGGCATTAAGTACATCTGAAATGACAGATGCTTTAAAAAATAACAAGATAGATGGATATTTTTATATGGTAGGGCATCCAACTGCAAATATAAAAGATGTAACAAATGCTATTGATGTAAAACTTGTACCAATAACTGGGGCAAAAATTGATAAGTTTGTGCAAGATAACTCATTTTATGCAAAAGATAATATTCCAGGTGAGATATACAAAGGTAATCCAGCTGATATATCAACTTTTGGGGTAAAAGCTTTATTAGTAACAAGTGCAGATCAAAAAGATGAAGTTGTATATTCAGTTGTAAAACAAGTTTTTGAAAACTTTGATGCCTTGAAAAATGCACATCCAGTATTTACACATATTACTAAAAAATCCTTGTTAGAAGGTTTATCTGCCCCATTACATAATGGAGCAAAAAAATATTTTAAAGAAATTGGATTAATCAAATAATTAATACCTTCGTAGCAATTTTAGTTTCTATTTAGAAGCTAAAATTGCTAAATATGCTTGTTCTTGATATTTATTTAAAATTTCTGGATACTTTATACTATTTTTCTTTTCAAAACTTCCCATTGCTTGTGCACTTACTAAATCAACTCTACATTTTGGATTTAGTTGTATTAAACTTTCCATTTTAAAAGTTACAGCACCACCAGCAAAGTTTCCTTTTTTTGCTCTTTTTTTAATATATACTTGTTCAATATTATTTTCAGTTAAAAATACTAATAAATCGTTACAATAACTTCTTATTGATTCTTGTTTTTCATCATCTTCTAAAGTTATTTTTTTTGTTTTTAAATCCAAATATTCACCATCACCTTGAACTGCCAAAATTGTTTGGTTTGCTTTTAACTCAATTCCACAAATATTCATTTTATTATTCCTTTTAAATGTCCCATTTAAAAGGGACGATAATTTTATGATTTCTTTTAACATTGGAAATAAATTCCAATTAAAGAAACAAATCCTAAAGAGAAGAACAAGTTCTTCTTATAAAATATGTAGAAGTATAAGATAAATTTTTTGTAAGGATTGATTTTATTGCAAATTGTTATATATTAATAAAGTTTCCCATACATATCCATATGTGTAAGATAAACTCTTAAATCAAATTCGTACTGATGATAGTTTGGCTCCATAAAGGTACAAAGATTATAAAACGCCTTATCATGTTCTTTTTCTTTTAGATGAGCTAATTCATGTACTACAATCATCCTAAGAAACTCTTCTGGAACATTTTTAAATAAAGTCCCTATTCGTATCTCATTTTTACTTTTTAACTTGCCACCTTGAACACGAGAGATAAAAGTGTGTAAACCCAAAGCATCATTTATAACATTTATCTTCCCATCATAAATTACTTTACTAAGAGGAAGTGACTTTTTTAAATAGCTATTTTTAAAATCCATAGCATATGAATAAAGAGCTTTATCAGTTTTATACTCATGGGAAGTTTTGTATTTATTAAGTAAATACTTATCAAGCTTTTTGTCATCTATTAGCTTTTGTATTTGCAAGATTATATCTTTGGGATAGTGATTTAGGTATTTTAGGGTTTTCAAAAATTTTCTTTTTATTTAGATATTCATTATAAAGCTGAACCTACAACAACAGTCCACTCTCGAATCTGCCATTTGGTTACTAAACCATTTACAAAATAAGGATCTTGATTAACAAACTCTTCAATTTTGACTTTATCATCAACTTTAAATATAATCACAGCTCCATCAGCAGGATTTGAAAATGCTCCACCAAGAATCAACTCACCACGATTTACATATTTTTCCGTAAGGTTTAAATGTCCCTCCCGATAGGGAACACGCTTTTCAATAATATTATCAACATAGTCATAAAAAAGAAGAAAATACATAAGTTATCCTAAAATAATTATTTATAAAATTGTATCACATAGCAGTTTGTAGGGGTATTAAAACGTTACTATATTTATTTTATGCTTAGTCATAGGCTTGTTGTCTATGTTTAAAATCAACAATTGCAACAATAAGTTTATCTCCTTCAATAAGATAAAAAAGTCTATAATTCCCAATCCTATATCTATAATAACCTTCTAGATTATCTTTAAGTTTTTTGATATTTGTTCCATACAAAGGATTTTCTCTAAGTTGAGGATAAACAAACTTTTCAATTTTTGAATATAGTTTTTTATCCATTTTCTTTTTGATTTTCTCAAAAGTTTTTGTTTCCGCAATCTGATACTTAAACAATAGTGTAATCACCTTTTTTGAAATCTTCTAAACCATTCATAAGGTTTTTTACCAATTCTTTATCATCTAATATTTCAGCCATTTCATCATTTTCTACAAATTGAGATGATGTTAGATATTGTAAAGTTGCAAACTCTATAAAATTTGAGATATTTCTTTTTTGTCCTTCTGCTGCAAATTTAATCATATCATACACCGAATCATCTACTCGCATAGTTACAGTTTTCATAATAACACCTCTTTGAATACTTTTTAATTCTATTGTATTCAATTTTATTCACTTTGTCAATAAGAAGATTTTTTTGAATAGTTTTAATCTACTCTCAAATCCCCATTTGATATAATCAATATCCATCAGTTCCAATATATCTTTCGGTTTTAATCTACTCTCAAATCCCCATTTGATATAATATAAAGAGTGCAATAAACTTTTTATCCCAGGTTTTAATCTACTCTCAAATCCCCATTTGATATAATCTATCTTTCATACAGCATATATTTAATATAGTTTTAATCTACTCTCAAATCCCCATTTGATATAATACAGTAAAAGTAGAATCATGGACCGCAGATGTTTTAATCTACTCTCAAATCCCCATTTGATATAATGTAAGAGTGAAGACTCCTGCATATGCAGTAGTTTTAATCTACTCTCAAATCCCCATTTGATATAATTTGGAGATACATAAACATAATCAGTAGTTAGTTTTAATCTACTCTCAAATCCCCATTTGATATAATGCAAAACAAATAGTTGCAGCAAAGATGAAGTTTTAATCTACTCTCAAATCCCCATTTGATATAATTCAAATAACGATGGAAATATATCTTTAATTGTTTTAATCTACTCTCAAATCCCCATTTGATATAATATTATACACCTTGTACATTAATAACATAAAGTTTTAATCTACTCTCAAATCCCCATTTGATATAATTTAAGTTTGATACTGTATCATCTAATGAACGTTTTAATCTACTCTCAAATCCCCATTTGATATAATACTATATTTTAGAATTACAACAATGTGGGAGTTTTAATCTACTCTCAAATCCCCATTTGATATAATTAAATTTAATTATATACTCATACAAGTACGTTTTAATCTACTCTCAAATCCCCATTTGATATAATTCGCCAAAAAAATTTAATACATTGACACTAGTTTTAATCTACTCTCAAATCCCCATTTGATATAATAGTTTAAAAAGATGAGTTTATCAAAACAAGGTTTTAATCTACTCTCAAATCCCCATTTGATATAATTATCTTATTCTTTGGAATTAAAAACAAAAAGTTTTAATCTACTCTCAAATCCCCATTTGATATAATATCTTCTATAAATTAATAGGAAATAGACAAGTTTTAATCTACTCTCAAATCCCCATTTGATATAATTCTATATGAAAGCCTTTATGTTCAAAGGTGTTTTAATCTACTCTCAAATCCCCATTTGATATAATAGAGTAGCTTAGAACCCTATATTTTAGGCTTTTATAGAGCTTTTATTACTAAAAAACAAGCACTGTTTGTGTTTGTTTTAGTAATTTTTTCTCTGGTTTTTCTCGATAATTTTCAATAACTAACATATTTTTATATTGTGCTTCTGTGATTTTTACAACTCTTATAGAACCACCCACAGGTGCTGCCAGTTCTATTTTTTTCTCATATTTTTGTGCCATAACCAAACTTCTACAAAATCTTATATAAATAGAATACTGGAACATAATAAATCCCATTTCCAAAAGTTTTTTACGAAATTTTGTATATTTTTTTATATCTTTTTTTGTATTTGTGGGCATATCGAACATTGCAAATAAAACCATTTTTCTATACCTGCTTATTTCTTCTATATTCATCATAATTCAAATAAAGTTAACTCTTCACATTTTGATAAACAAATTGACTGATAATTTGCTACTATAGCTTTCATACAGTTTGAAACCATTATCTTTTTACCATCATAAAAAACTGCTTCATCCAAAAGCTTCAATAACTCAATTTTTATTTTACTGTTTAGTTCCATCTCTTTTTTTATATTTCTTACCACATAATTATCTACTATAGGGCGAAAAGGTTCTATCAAATCATCTGCCAAATTAAAAGCATTGAGTTCACTGCTGTGATGTATGCCAAAAGCTGGATTTAACCCATATGTTATTAAATACCTACAAATAGAACTTCTAAAAATGGCATAACCAAAATTTAAAACAGCATTGTTTATATTTTCAGGGTCATTTCTTGAAAACTCTTTTCCAAACAATTCTTTAAAATAGTATGCGGCAGCTGTGGCTTCTATATTGTCTTTATCGTTTGATTTTATTCGAGGAATTAAAGAATCTAAATAATCACTGTTTTTATGAAGTTTTTTCAAGACTTTAGATTGATTACTCACTTTATGTGTAATTATATTTTTCCAAATCTGATTTAACTTTGGTTTGGATACCTCTATTTGAGATTTTTGTATTTTGGTTGTACGACTGTTTTTATTAATTCCAAGTAAAATAGAACTTGGCATAAACTTTTCATCACAAAAGATTACATTGATATTGGCTTTAGAAAGTTGAGATAAAAGAGCAGAAGTAATAGTACTTTGTTGATTTTCTATAATTATGGTATCAATATCATCAAAGCAAACAGTCGTTTCATAGTCATCAATTTTTACAGAGATAAGATTGTGTTTGTAGCTAAGATATGACTTATTTTTGACGTATAGTTTTTGAAGAGACATTAAAAAACTCCGAATTGAAGGATAAACCTTGCGTGGCTCGGAGTAACACCACTTGTTTTAATCAGACTATCAAATCCCCATTTGATATAAAAAGATTTTATAATATTATTTCTTAAAGTCTTCATAGGTTATATTTCCATAAAAATCTATATTTATTTTCTTTATTGTTCTATCTTCATTTATTTGAATAGGAATAACTTTTGTTTTGGTATTGATAGTGTCAAATTTTACAACATTTTTACCCTTTCCAACTTCTCCTCCACCATTACAAATATAGTATTTTTTTGTATTATTTTTTGTATCTATTAACTCAACAATATCGTATTTCTGGATAGTATTTTTATCTCCAAAATCTTTTATTAACAATTTCTTCTTATCATCAATTTTTGACTGAATTTCATTTTTTATGGATGAAAAATAGTTAAGTCCCACGACTTGACCTTTTTCTGTATTGTACAAATCAACATTTAATGTTGTATCATTGAGTTTAGCTACAAAAGGAGTTTGAGTTGATTTTAACTCATCATAAATATCTTTTGTAAGTCTTTGAACTCTGGAAGTTTGAGTTTTATCTGTGATAATAATACTATCTACTTTTGAAGCCTCTTTCGTTTTTATTTTGATATTTCTTATAATTTGTTTTTGTCCTTTGTTCGTTAAGAAAAAACAAGGTTCGTTTTGTATATCTATTTGAGTTTGTTTTTCATCAGTTAAAAGTTTCATTTTTTCTTTAATATCAATAGTTTCAGGGGTATCAATGTAATCTTTTTTATTAGGTAAATTGCCTTTTAACTCTTTAATTTGTTCTTCTAAGCTTTTTATCTTTTCTTTTGTATTAAGTAGTTTTTCTTTGTAGTTTTCTATCGCAACTTTTATATTATTTTGTTTTGGTAAATCTAAAGATTTTATTAAGTCATCTACTCTTTTTTTTACTTCACTATCATTTACATCTTTTCCATTTTGGTCAAAAAGTAGATTTTTATCTATAGGTTTTTTATCAATTTGGCAAAATATTTCTTTCTCTTCATCCCAATAAAGCTTAATATTCCCATCTTTAAATCCCACGATATTATCTTTTTTTTTCATCATAGGGCAAATGTATAACTCATCATTTTCATATTTTTTAACTTTTTCTTTTACAAAATCAACCAAAGAAATACCCTCTTTTGTTTTAGGAAATCTAGTGCTAAGATTTTCTAAAATAGCTTTGGTCTTAAAACCATTTTCATTTTGTTTGAAAAAGTCATTTAAAGCTTTTTTAGCAGAAGAATTTAAAAGTGATATTACTATCGCATCTATTGTGTGATGATAATTTGTACTTCTATCTTTTTTATCATCTTCATTTTTGGGTTGAACTTTATTGATACCCCAAAGTCGTTTTAATTCACTTATGGCTTTTCCTGTTACTCTTACGATATTTGAGTTTGTCTCTCCCTTGCCATGTTCATTTTGCTTTGGATACAAATAATGCTCCAAATAGTTTGCAATGATTTTTGTAGCACTTCTTGTATCATTTAAAAATCTATCTTCAAGATTTTCTTTTTCCCAGTTTTTGTTTATATTCTCTTCATCTGTTAACCAAAATACTTTATTTTTATTGGCTATATTTTCATTTACTCTATATTTAAAATCTTCCCAAGTATTTTTTGATTTTAAATAAATTATTGGGTGTGTATCACTTTTGTTTTGATTATATTTTTTAAAAACCAAGATTTTATTTTTATATGAATTTATCCAAATTTTACTTCGTGGGATAAAGTGTTCTACCTCTGTTTGTCTTTCATCTAAAGCCTCTTCTAAAGTCATAGAGTTCCCACTATAAAGACATTTTGCTTTTTGTTCAGTAAATAGTCTTGCTCGTTCTATGTTTTTGTTTGTTATTTCATATTTATTGGCTTCAAGTAATTTTTCAGCCTCTCTTATCTCTTTTCTACTATTTACTTGGGAATCCTTGATTTGTTCTTCTTCTGTTTTTGAGTTTAATTCCCTTGCTGTTTCTATGATGATTTGGTCAATTTTTCCATATTTTTTTATCAAATCATTTACAAGTTTTCTTAAAATTGAAATAACTCTTTTTACATTTGGAGAGACTAGAGGTTGATAAAACAGATGTTCTACTTTAAAATTTTTTACATTTTTTTCAAGCCATTTTATATCTTCTTTTGATGGATTTAATGGTGGAAGATAATCATAAGCTTCAATACCTACATATTTTTTAAAATAACCAAGTTGGGTTAAACTATCCTGATAATTCTCTCCACTTCTTAATTTTTGTAAAATTTCATCTATAAAAAGTAAAGAGAATGAAGCATAAGACTCTTTATTTCCTTTATCTACTTTTGATAATCTGTCAATGGTTTCATCATCTAAAACATTTTGAATATCAACTTTTTTTATCTCTTTTACTATTTGGTCTTTATTTACAAAATAATGGATTTTTTCTAAAATTTTTGTATATAAATCTCTATATTTTTCAAAAATATCTATATTTGTATCTCTAAATATTTCTAAAAACTGTTTATGTAGTTTTATATCTAAAATTGTATCATCTTGTTTTTCAGCTGTTTTTATTTTAATATTTTTAAGTCCTGCTTTATCAAAAATATTTTTTGTATTAATCGTTTGTGCTGGTGGTTTTTTAAGCCAAAGTTCAATTGTGTTTTCTATCTCTTCTTTTGTTGGATTATAAAATTCACCTGTTTTATCATTAAAAATTAAATTTCCTAAAATAGAATTTTCTATTCTTTGTCTAAGTGTAAATTCAATACTTGAAATATGTGATTTAGCAACTCTTTTTCGTGGATTTTGATGATAGGCATTATAAAAACTACAATATCCAACCATATCTTCCATACTTTTTAAAGGTCTTTGTTCAAATATTCCTAAAGAATTTTCATTTACACCCTTTAAAAGTTTGTGTTTAAAAGTTTCATACTTTTCACTGTTTTCAAAAAGTTCAGAATTAGTTTTTTGGCTATCCAATAACTTCTCTAACTCTTCTTGCCAAAGTTCTCTGTCTATTGAGTTGTTATAATCATCTTTTTTATTTCTAATAGCTACATTTATAAATCCATCTTTTTCAAGTTCGGTTTTTTTATTTAATAAAACTAAAGATGGTATAGCTAATTTATTTTCTAAATAAACTGTTTTGTTTTTTTTAATCGGTTCTGTTATAACACCATCATTTTTTGAATCTTCTGTTTTAAATTGATTTGAATATCCTCTTCTTGAAATAATTGTATAAAGGGCAAAAGTAAATTCATCTTTTGAAAGATTTTTGCCATTTACAGCTTCCTGTCTTAAAGTGTATGGATTTTGATTACAAGAAAGTTTATTAAAGTATTTTATTGGTTGTGTAAGTATTAAATTATTCGCAAGATTAAAATCAAAAAGGAGTTTTCTAACTATTTGTTTTCTTCTACTATTTCTTTCATTTCTTCTTCGTCCACTTCTAAATTTTCTTCTATCTTCTGCTTTAATATATTCACTAAAAATAATACTATTTGAAGTTAACTCATTAAAAATTGTTTGTTCATTTTTTATTTCTATTTCATTTAATGAAAAACCTATACTATTTGTACCAATATCCAAACCTAATACTATATTCATATTAAACCTTTACCAAAAAACTAATGTAAGCATAAAATTTTTAAATAAAATAGTGAATTAATTGTGTATTTATCGCATTATTAATTTAAAAATCAAATTTATTATACTATTTTTATAATTTATTTAACAATTTATCAAAAATGTATTTTTTAAAAGTTTATATTTTGTTTATAATCAAGGCAAAGTGGAAAATTTAGGAGGGAGCTTACTCAGTCGTAAGTGACTGAGTAAATTTTGCGTTTTAACGCAGAGTATGAATAAAAGATAAACTTTTATACGTCTAAGTGTTCTACATCTTTGGCATGTTCCTCGATGTAGTTTCTTCTTGGCTCTACTTCATCACCCATGAAAAGTGTGAAAGTATCACTTGCTACTGTTGCATCTTCAATAGTTACTCTTAAAAGTCTTCTATCTTCTGGAGTCATAGTTGTTTCCCAAAGTTGTTCTGGGTTCATCTCTCCAAGTCCTTTATATCTTTGGATATAAGCACCTTTTTTAGCTAAAGTTTCAACTTCATCTAAAATTTCGATTAAATCTCTACCATCAAATACAGTTAAATCTCTCTCAACTAACTTATTATAAATATAAGTTGCTTCACTGAAATATGGTGATGCAAAAAGTTCATCATCAATAATTAACTCTTCAAGACCTTCATTTGTTTGAACAAAAAGTTGAATATATTCATCAGTTAATTTTTTAGATAAGATGTTATAACCTTTTGCTTCAAGGAATCCTTTTACCTCTTCATATAAAGCAGATAATTCTAAATTTACTAAATTTGAATTTTCAATTAAGTGTTTTAATACTTCTGCTAAAGAGTATCTTTTTTCCAATTGTTGTAACATACTTCTATATCTTGAAACTGTTCTAAATAAATCAAGTAAATCATTATAACCTAAACCTTCAAATTCAAATGATTCTAAACCATTTTCAATCAGGAAGTTAGAAAGTGCTGTGTCATCTTTTAAATATTTTTCATTTTTACCTTTTTTATATCTATAAAGAGGTGGTTGAGCAATATATAAATAACCTTTTTCTACAACAGGTCTTAAAAATCTAAAAAAGAAAGTTAAAAGTAGTGTTTGAATATGGCTACCATCTACGTCGGCATCCGTCATAATAATGATTTTATGATATCTAATTTTTTCTTCATCAAAATCTTCACCAATACCACAACCAAGTGCAGTAATCATATTTCTAATTTCATCAGATTTTAAAATCTTATCAAGTCTTGATTTTTCTACATTTAAAATCTTACCTTTAAGTGGTAAAATCGCTTGATAAACCCTATCTCTACCTTGTTTTGCAGAACCTCCTGCAGAATCCCCTTCCACTAGATAAAGTTCTCTAATAGCTGGATCTTTACTTTGACACTCTGCTAATTTACCAGGAAGTGTCCCCACTGTCATAGCATCTTTTTTTCTAGTCAAATCTCTAGCTTTTTTAGCAGCTTCTCTACCACGTGCAGCCATTAAAGCTTTTTCCATAATAGCTTTTGCTTGAGCTGGATTCTCTTCAAAATATTTGTCAAGTTTTTCACTTGTAAGTCTTTGTGTAATAGGTTTTACATAAGAACTTCCAAGTTTACCTTTTGTTTGCCCTTCAAATTGAGGTTCTGGAACTTTTACTGAAATAACTGCAATAAGACCTTCTCTTACATCATCACCAGTAATTTTTGTATCTTTTTCTCTAGCTGCTGCATTTTCATTTAGATATTTAACAATACTTCTTGTAAGTCCTGCTTTAAACCCAGCTTCGTGAGTTCCACCATCTATTGTTCTAATATTATTTACAAATGATAAAGTTTTTTCCACATAAGTATCATTATACATTACAGCAATATCAACTTCAACACCATCAACATTATCATTAAATGCAACTGCATCAGAAACAGCTGTTGCTGTATTTATATCTTCAACAAATTGTTTAATACCACCTTCAAAATGAAATACATCTGTTTTTTTGTGAATTTCATCCACTAAAGTAATAGAGATAAATGAATTTAAATATGCTACTTCCCTAAATCTTTTTGCTAATATAGCCGTATCATAAGTATTTACTTCAAAAATAGAATCATCAGCCAAAAATTCAATAGTTGTACCTGTTTTTCTTGGACTTTCACCAATAACTTCTAATGGACCTTTTGGAATACCTTTTGAAAACTCTTGATAATGAATTTTACCTTCTCGATAGATAGTCATTTTAAGTTCTTTTGAAAGAGCATTTACAACAGAAACCCCAACCCCATGAAGACCACCAGATACTTTATATGTATCTTTATCAAATTTTCCACCTGCATGAAGTACTGTTAAAACAACTGTAGCTGCAGAAATACCTTCACCTGGATGAATTGCAGTAGGAATACCCCTACCATCATCTTCTACTCTAATCCAATGATCTTTTGTCATTGTAATTTTAATATTTTTACAATATCCAGCCATTGCTTCATCAATAGAGTTATCAACAACTTCATAAACCATATGATGAAGACCATTGATGTTAGTATCACCAATATACATACCTGGTCTTTTTCTAACAGCTTCAAGACCTTTTAAAACTTTAATATTACTAGCACCATACTCTTGGCTCATACGTTATCCTTTTTTATTTATCTAATACAATTGGCATAACAATTGTAAAGAATTTTTCATCTTCTAAGTAAAATGGTAAGTTTGATTCATTAAATCCAACAACAATATTTTCATTATTAGACATACTTAAAAAGTCTAATAAATATTTAGCATTAACTGCTAAATAAAAATTCTCTGTTATATTTAAATCAATATCAACTTGTGTTTTTGATTCAGTATCTTCATCTAATGATTCAAAAATAATTGAATTTGGAGAAAATGTAATTTTAATATTTGAAAATAAAGAAGTAACCAATTTAATAGAATCAATAAGTACTGCTTTTGGAAGTGCTAAATTGTATTTTAAACTATTTGGAATAATTCTTTCATAATCAGGAAATTTACCATTGATTAATTTTGTAAAAAATTTAGAATTATCTGTTTCTATAATTAAATTAGTATCATCATAAGAGATTTTAGCATCATCTAAAAATAGTTTTTGGATTTCTATAATTGCTTTTTTTGGAATAATAAATTGAGATTCATTATTTGATATATTTTGTAAATGTGAAATAGCAAGTCTTCTTGTATCTGTTGCTACAAAATTTATTTTAGAATTTTTAATATCTATTAATGCACCATTTAATTCAAACTTTGGATTGTTGTTATCAATAGCTGGTGTAATTTTTCTAATACTATTTACTAAACTAATAGTTGAAATATTTAAAATATTTAATTGACTATTCATAATTAAATTTGGATATTCATTTGCATCATACATAGGTAATTTAAATGTTGATCTACCTTGTTTGATAACTAGATTATTATCTATTGTTTCAACAATAATATTATCATTTTTTAATCTTTTAATGATTCCTAAAAGATTACTTCCATTAACTGTACCTTTTCCATCTGTAGATTCTTCAATATTATTAACATAAGATTCTAATCCTATTTCATAATCAGTAGCTTTTAATATTAATTTAGAGTTTTGAACTTCTAAATAAATATGTGAAGTTATAGAACTTGAATCTTTTTTTTCTAAAAATGGTTGCATTGAAGAGATTATATTTTCAAAAATGTTTTTTGCAATGATAAATCTCATGTTATCCCCTTTATTTATATTTTTATTTAGTGGTAGTAGTAGATTATGTGAATAGATGAAAACTCTTGTTTTAATCCCTTTATATCAACACTTGTTAGAGTGATTAAAAGATTGAAGATATTCACATCTATTCACATAACAGTTTAAAACTTTTCTACACCTATCCCCTATTTATGATTTTATTTTTTAAATTTTCAATTATTAGTTTAAAATTTTCATCTTTTTCAATAAGCTCATTTGCTTTTTTAATATTATGAGAAATTGAACTATGATCTTTCATCCCTAAAAATTTAGCAATATCTGGCATAGAGTTATGTGTTAACTCTCTTGCAAGGTATATTACTATTCTTCTTGCATTTGCAACAATTGCTGTTCTTTTTTTAGATTTTATATCACTTGGTTTGATATTTAGCTCAATAGCTACTATTGAAATAATATCAGGAAGTTTTATATTTTCTTTAGTCTCTTTTATTTGTTCTTTTAGAAGATTTTGTACCATAGGTAAGTTAATCTCTTGATTAAGTAAAGATGCACTTGCATTTATACGTATAAGAACACCTTCGATTTCTCTGATAGAGTTATCAAGGTTTGTGGCAATATAATTTACAATTTCCCTATTTAAATGAATACCATTTAATTCAGATTTTTTTTCAATAATTGCAATTTTTGTCTCAAGTCCTGGTATTTGAACATCTGCTGTTAATCCCCACTCAAATCTTGATTTTAATCTATCTACAAGTCCAGCAATTTGAGAAGGAAGTCTATCTGAAGTCATAACAATTTGTTTTTCTGCATTGTGAAGTTCATTAAAGGTGTGAAAAAACTCCTCTTGGGTTTGTTCTTTTCCACTTAGAAATTGGATGTCATCGATAAGAAGAACATCACATTTTCTATATTTACTTCTAAAGTGTTCCATATTTTTATTTTTAATTGCAAAGGTAAAATCGTTCATAAACTGTTCGATTGTAACGTAAATAATTGTTTTTCCATGTTCTATTGCATCATTTCCAATGGCTTGAAGTAGGTGAGTTTTACCTAAACCTGTCCCTCCATAAATAAACAATGGATTGTATTGAATACCAGGCTTTTTAGAAACTGCAACTGAAGCATTGTATGCCATTTGATTTGATGGACCTACTACAAAAGAATCGAAAGTATATGAGGGATTTAAGATAGTACTTTCAACATCAGTTTTTCCACTTTTTTCTTTTAAAATCTCTTTTTTAGTCTTTTTTTCACCTGTTAGTTTTATCTCAATAGAGGGTTTAGTTCCATCAAGGGTTTCAAAGCAGTGTTGTATGATTTTAGAATATTTACTTTTTATCCAGTTTGCGATGTATTTGTTTGGTACTTCAAAAATAGCTATATTTTCATCAGATGAAACTTTTTTGTATGCAAGTTGTTTTAAATATCTTTCGTAATCTGATTTTGATGTCTCATTTTTTAAAACTGATAAAATCTCTTTAGTTGTCATTAAATATAAACTCTTTTTTATTTGATTGGTAGATATTATATCTAAAATATTTTAAAAACTAAGATATAATAAAAATAATGTTGTATAAGTAGTGAATAACTTTTGGATAAGTATAAAATTTAAGTGAAAATTTATAAATATTTAACGATGATATAAGAGTTTTTTAAAGTGAATAGATTTTTTGTGAAAGAGTGAATAGTTGAAAAAAAAGATATTGGGAATAGATCCTGGAACTATAAATTGTGGTTATGCAGTAATAGAAAAAGATAATAGAGAATTGAGGCTTTGTGAAGCTGGATTGATAAAAATAAAAAGTAAGATTTTACAAGAGCAAATAGTAGAGATGGTTGAAGGTTTGGATTTGATTTTTTCAAATCATGATATAAGTGAAGTGGCCATAGAAGATATGTTTTATGCCTTCAATCCAAAAAGTGTAATTAAACTTGCTCAATTTAGAGGGGCTATCTCTTTGAAAGTTTTACAAAGATTTGGTAACTTTTCAGAATATACACCTCTTCAAGTAAAAAAAGCAGTAACAGGAAATGGAAAAGCAGCAAAAGAACAAGTGGCTTTTATGGTGAAAAGATTATTGGGTGTGAAAAAAGAGATAAAACCACTTGATATAACAGATGCCATTGCTATTGCACTTACTCATGCTCAGAGATTAAAATGAAAAATCTTACAATTATTGCTTTTTTAGCTTTATCTATTATTTGGGGAAGTAATTTTATTTATATGAAAATGGCTGCTGTTTATGTTGAACCTATTCAAGTTGTTTTTTATAGAGTTTTATTTGGATTTATTCCTGTATTCTTATATGCAATTTATAAAAAAAGTTTGAAACTAAAAGATTTAAAATATAGTTTTCATTTTATTATTATGTCTTTACTTGCAACAGTAATTTATTATTATGGATTTGTAAAAGGTTCTGATTTATTATTATCTGGAATAGCTGGTGCTTTAAGTGGTGCAATTCCTCTTTTTTCTTTTTTATTAGGAGCTATTTTTTTAAAAGAAGAGAAAATCACAAAATTGGCATTTTTAGGTGTTTTGTTGGGATTTGTAGGAGTGCTTTTAATAAGTGATGTATTTAATGAAAATATAATGGCTTCAAATATAGAAGGTATGTTGTCTGTGATTTTAGGTTCACTTAGTGTTGGGGCTTCTTTTATTTATGCTAAAAAATATGTTATCCCATTAAAATTAAAAGCTGAAGCATTTACAACATATCAGTTAGGATTTGGGCTTTTACTTTTACTTTTTATTACAGATTTTAATGGCATAAATAATATTTGGCAAGATGCTCATAGCGCTATAGGAATGGTTGTTGGATTAGGACTTTTAGGTACAGGATTAGCTTATATTATTTATTATTATATGATTGAAGAATTAGGAGCTTTAAAAGCTTCATCTATTACATATGTTCCTCCTGTAATTGCTCTTATTATTGGTATATTTATTGTGGGAGAAGATATTAAACTTATGGATATTGTTGGAATGGGATTGATACTTTTAGGGGTATTTTTAATAAATCAAAGAAAAAAAGCATGATATAAGTTTAAACAAAAGTCGTTATAATTCGCTTTTATGAACTATTAGGATAATAAATGAAACGAATTGGAATACTTTCTTCTCACAATGGAAGTGGCTTTGATACTCTTGTAGAAGCTTGTGAAAATAAAACTTTAAATGCTCAAGTGGTATTGGTAATATCCAATAACCAAGAGGCAAAAGTATTAGAAAAAGCACAAAATAAAAATGTTCCAAATTTTTTAATAAATGCAAAAAAATATCCAGATGAAAACCTTGATGAAAAAATCACAAACTTGATGCTTGAATTTAAAGTTGATTATATATTTTTGTCAGGTTTTATGAAAAAAATTGAAGAAAATCTTTTAAAAAATTTCCCAAATAAAATTATAAATTCCCATCCAGCTTTGTTGCCAAAATTTGGTGGAAAAGGTATGTATGGAAGATTTGTCCATGAAGCGGTGATTGAAGCAAAAGAGAAAGAATCTGGCTGTACTGTGCACTTTGTTAATGAAAATTATGATGAGGGTGAATATATTGTACAAGAAAAAATTTCTCTATTAGAAGATGAAACAGTTGAAACCTTAGAAGATAAAATAAAAGCTCTAGAAAAAGAAGCAATTATTAAAGCATTTAATAAGTTATTAAAATAAGGTATTTTTTAATAATAGTTTACATATAATAATTGAATATTAAATTTGGAGAGAAGATGAAATATTTAATTTGCGACGATTCTAAGATGGCAAGAAAGATGTTAATAAAGTCTTTAAAAAGTCTAGTTGGAGATGATATTGAGATAGTTGAAGCTTCAAATGGTTTAGAAGCGATTCAAGCTTATAAAGATAATTCACCATTTATTACTTTTATGGATTTAACTATGCCAGAGATGAATGGCTTTGATGCAGTTGAAAATATATGTAAGTTAGATAAAGATGCAAAAATAATTGTAGTAAGTGCTGATATTCAAGAAGCTTCTATGACAAAAGCAAAAACAAATGGAGCTTTAGGTTTTATAAAAAAACCTATAAATGAAGATAATTTAAAACCAGTTCTTGAAAAACTAAAGGTTTTATGATGGTCGAAGAAGATTTTTTAGATAGCGACCAAAAAGATTGTTTACAAGAGTTGATGAACATATCTTATGGTTCAGCTACTGCTGCCATAGCAGATATAATTGGTAAATTTGCAAAACTTAGTATTCCAAGAATTAGAACATTTACAAGTGAAACTTTTAAAGATTATATTAAAAATAAAATAGAAGAGTACCATATTTGTTATTTAACAAATCAATTAATTGATGGTAAACTCTCTGGTGAGAATCTTTTTTTAATAGATGATAAATCTTTAAAAAACTTAGCCATTGAATTTGGTATAAGTGAAGTAGATATAGATGAAGATGAACTTAAAGATGTGGTTTTAGAAATTACAAATATCATTTCATCAACAACATCAAGTAAGTTAGCAGAACTAATTGATACTGACATTTTATTTTCTCCTCCCCATGTAAATGTACTAGATTCTGCTCAATGTTTGGAAGATCATTATGAAATTGAATATAATCATATTATTATAATTTCTACACTAATAGAGTTTGAAGAACAAAATATAAATAGTGAATTGGCAATAATGCTAAAAGATGAATCAATTGTTTATATGAGAGAAGCTTTAGACAAAGTTATGGAAGAGTACTAGAATATGGAATTATTAAATAATAATATAATATTTAATACCATTGACAATGGAATTATGGTTTTAGATGATGGTTTAAATATCAAAGCATGGAATAAGTGGTTAGAAGTAAAAACAGGTATTAAAGCTAGTGAAATAGTTGATCACAATATTTGTGAAAAATTTCCTTATATAGAACAAAAAAAGCTAATAAGAAAAATAAAATCGGTTCTAATTACAAAAAATCCTTCATTTTTTAGTGTTGAACCACATGAATATTTGATAAAAATCAAATCAAATATTATTATGGGAAAAGTTTTTAAATATATGCGACAAGATATTACCCTTGTCCCTTATGATTCAGAAAGAAAATTAGTTTGTTTATATATTTATGACCATACAAAACTTCATGAATCAAGTGAAAAACTAAAAAAACTAAATGAAGAGTTAAAAGAGCTTTCAAGTAAAGACCACCTTACTCAACTATACAATAGAAGATATTTTACAGAAGCTGCAATAACAATGCAAAGTTTGTCTATTAGAAATAATCATCATGTTTCAATTATCATTTTAGATGTTGATAATTTTAAAAATATAAATGACACTTATGGGCATTCGGTGGGTGATAATGTTATAGTTTCTCTTTCAAGAATATTGGAAAATAATTGTAGAAAAAGTGATATTGTTGCAAGATTTGGTGGGGAAGAGTTTGTAATACTTTTATACAATACAAGCTTATCTTTTGCTCAAAGTATTGCTGAAAACATAAGAGAAAATGTAGAAGATTATTTTTTAGAAGTTAATAAAGAAAAACTCTCTTTTACCCTTAGTTTAGGGGTTGCTCAATTTGATGCAAAATTAGACAAAGATATTGAATCTACCATAAATAGAGCAGATAAGGCTTTATATGCTGCTAAAGAAAGTGGGAAAAACAAAGTTGTGACTGATAACTCATAACTTTGGAAGAGACCACTTTTTATAATAAGCAACCAGTCTTAAAAGAACTCCGAATATAAATAAAATAGTTATATTTAAAATATTATTTTCATGAAATAGATGTAACATGTACATAAATAGACCTACAATTATTGCAACCGTTCCATAAAATTCACTTATTAGTATTGACGGAACCCTATTTATTAGGATATCTCTTATTGTTCCTCCTCCAACTGCTGTTAAAAAAGCCAAAATCAATACACCCAAAAAGTTAAAATTATTTTCAAGTGCAATAATAGAACCAGTAATAGCAAAGGATACTAAACCAATGGCATCAGATACTATAAAAGCAGTCTTCCCCTCAAAGTCTGGTATTTTGTGAAGTTTAAAAACTAGGGATAAAAATACCGTAGCAATTACTAATGTAACTGGCAAGGTATCAGTAAAAATATATGGAGTTTTATTTGCTATAGTATCTCTAATCATTCCTCCCCCAAGAGCAGTTAGAAATGATGAAATAAAGATTCCTAAAATATCTAAGTTGTAGTGAACAGCAATTAAAAATCCACTTGCTGCAAAACAAATGATTCCAATAATATCTGCAATTTGTAAAGCAGTCATGTATTTATAAACCTTTTAGTCAATGGTATAATCTTTTATTTTAAGTTTGTGATTATACAAAAAAAGAGATAAAATCCAAAGACTATTTTATTTCACTATTTACTAATCCAGATAATTGAGGAATTTGTTTATATGCAAAGCCCATTTTTCTAGATTTATCTGCGACATTCTTTTTAAGATATTGGTATAAATCATTTGAACTTACGTATCCTTTTGCCAATCCTTTCATTAAATAATAACTAAAAAGCCTATGATGTTTCTCTTTATATTGATTTGAAAATTCATTTGCTCCACCTGCTGTGAAAAGAGTCATTTTGTTTTTATCAAAATTAATTGGATTTGTTTTTAGAACTGGTGCTACTCCCCCAAAAAGTAGATTTCCATTATCATCTTTTCCACTAAAACAGCTATCTACAAATGCAATAATTTTGCTAGCTTTTGTATCTGTCAGATCTTTATAAATATTGTTTAGCATAAAATATTTATCTAAAACAACTGTTTCTGCATTTGTATCACTTGGTAAAATATAAGGATTTCCATCAATTCCTGGAACACCATGTCCACTATAATAAAAATATATAGTTGCATCTTTAGGTATTGAAGATAAAAATTGATTCCATTGGGATTTTATAAATCCAGCACTTGTTTTTCTATCTTCTACAAAAGCCCAGATATTATCTTCTGGTACACCTAATATTTTTTGAGAATATTTAACAAACATTTTTGCACTGTTGTGTGAGAAGTTTACATTACTTTCTAAAAGATAATCTTCGATTCCCAAAATAATAGCGTAGGCATTTTCATTTCTTTTAGCTGTTTTACTACTTTGTAATAAATATTCTAATTCATCTTCATAATTTTCTTTAGTAGAATTGTAGATTTTAGTTTTTGTATAGGTAGAATTTTTTTCAAAACAAATATCTTTGTATTCATTATCATCTAAAAAATTTACACTTATATAGTCTTTACAAATTTTCTTTTTATACTGTTTTTCAATAAGATTTGCTTTTTTTTCATTTTCTAGGGCAGTCTCTTTTGCTTCTAGAACCTCTTTGATAATAGAATTTCTTTTTTCCAAATCATTTAACGCATACCTTTTATCTTCTTTATTCAAATAAAAGTTGTACGTTTTATCTTCTTTATTGTATAAAATTTCATAATTGAAATTTGGATAGATTTTTTTATAAATAGTAGTTTTATCGTCAATTTCATAGTTAATTAAACTAGGATTATAATCTTTTGAAAAATAACCATATCGGTATTTTTCATCATTAATTTTATAAACATTATATCCACTATTTAAATCACCTTTAATTTCTATGTTTTTAAGTTGAAAATTTTGAGTGTAATATTTAGGTTTAGAAAAAGGAGGATTTTCATAAACTGCTATGCTATTATTGTCTAAAAGTACACCTTTTTCAAACTCTTTTCCTAAGCCTTTTGCATAGCCATTTTCACACTCTCCATCCCAAAAAATTTTAAAGTTAGAACTTTTTGTTCTATCATTTGTATCTTCAAACTCCACATAAACTTTACAAGCAATATCTTTATTATCAGCTTGTATCCATTTTGATTTGATTTTACTTGAATAACTGGTTTTTAGATTATTGTATTCATTAATAAAACTCTCTTCTATGGTAGAAGTTTTTTCAGTTTTTTGTATGTTATTTGAACTACATGCTGTAAATAAAATAGTAACTATAGCAGTTATAAATATATTTTTAATCACCGTCTCCTCCTCCGTGTCCACCACCGTCACCATGTCCTCCACTACTGCTTCCACCACTATCTCCCCCTCCTGATATACTATTTTGTCGTACGGCTATTTCTGCAAGATTGATAGCTTGTTGTAGTCTATTTTTTTCTTCATCATTTATTAGATTTTCGTTATATTTTATATCTAGTTGTTCTTTCATCTCTATTATATTTTCATTGCTTAGATGAGTAGTATTTGATTTAATAGATTTAATTATTTTTTCTATATCTTTTGTGGTGTCAAGCATGTAAAAGTTATACATAATCTCTGTTCCCCAACTTTCACTAGCTTCTATGTCATCTTCCCATCTTTTTTCTATAAACTCTTTATAGCTTAATTTATCAGTAAAGATGACGTTCTCTTTTTCAAGATTTGGTTTGTTTAGTGATGTTTCTTCTATATCTAAGATTTTTTCCATCTCTTTTGATAAAAAATTAGAAGCAAACAAAAAAGTAGTCATACAAAATAAACTAAAAATAAATTTCATAGTTTTTTACTCTCTTCGTCTAAGATTTCTATATTTTTGTCTAATTTGAATTTTGAATAGGATTTTTTAATTTCATTTATTTTTATTTTTTCATACTCCAAAAAAAGGACTTTAGGAATTGTACATTTTGAAAATGTTTCTTGAGAGTCTTTTTTATGGTAAATCTCTTCATAGTGTATGTTAGTTAGTATAAAAGAGTTTAAATCTTGATTCTTTTTATAGGTTTCTAAAAAATCATTGTAATAAATAGTGTCATGCTTTTGAAAACTTTTAGTTGTGGAAATAGTAATTAATTGAGAAAGTGAATCCTCAAGATTTCTTTTACAATCTTTTTTTGATAAATCTAAATAATTTAAATCCCCTTTACTATAACCAAAGGATGTGATGTAAGAGTTGTTTGAACTTTTCCCATACCAAGAAGGGGCTCCCTCAATATGTATGGTTTGAGTCATAGTAGTATTATGGTTATCAAATAAAAATGATGACAAAGCCGAAAGAAGTGATAAGCACAATGATTCATACATTTAGTATCCTTTTGAAATATTTATTATTGATGTCAAAAAAGTTTTGTCATCAATAAATTTTATTAATTTATCAAATTTAAAACTATTTTCATCAAGAAGTTTTTCATTGATGATTTCAAACTCACTTAAGTCAATTTTATTTTTAGAGAAAAGTAGAAGATACTCCTCTTTTATAGGATAATTATATGGATTTGCAATTTTTAGATTAAAGCTATTATGGTTTGGATAACTTAAATGAGAAGTTACATATTCATTTGAGAGTAAAAGTCCAATTTTACCATCATGTTCTATATTTATTATAGATATAAATCCTTCTTCTTTTGTGTCTATTTCAAAAGAGATTAATTCTCCCTCTTCAAAACTTTTTTTGTTTAGTTTGAATTTAATATTTTCATTTTTTTGATTATAAAAAAGGTTATAAAAATCATCTTGAGTTAAGATATTGATAAAATCATCATATTTCAAATACCATTTTTTGTTTTTATTTACAATTTCATAGTTTAGATTTTTACCCAAACTTTCATTTAGTAGTTTTATTAAAGGTGTATTTTTTAAATAATTGTTTTGTTTTGAGTTTGTTAGTTCTTTATCTAAAAGATTTTCTTTTACAAGGTTTTGAATTAAGCTATTTTTATATTTGGCTGCCACATACCAAGTATGTTCATGTTCTTCTATTTTTATAAATTGAATATTGTTTAAATTTGTGATGGTACTAATATTTATATTTGTTTCAACTTTTTTATTAAATTGATTTTTTTCTTCTTTTTTAGATATTTTTGTAGATGATTTTAATTCTAAATATAGGCTTTTTGCTATTTCATCAATAGCATATTTTTTTGCTTCATAAAGGTCTTTAGAAACACCATATCCTATTATTTCATTCTTGTTATCATTTTTTATATTATAAAACCAAATAGGTTTTGCAAAAAGAAAAAGTGGTAAAACAAGAAGAAATAATAAGTGCATAACTATTCTCCTAAGCTTTCAACCATCGCATCAAGTTTTTTATCAGACTCTTCTGCCAAGAATTTTTGATATAAGGCTTCATCATTTTTAAATGAAGATTTAACTACTTTTTTAGTGGTAGCTTTAAGAGCATCTGTATCCAATGATACAAGTACATACATTGTTTTTGATTTACTTATCCATAGATTTTCGACAATAGAGTTATTGATAGTTTGAGAAGATATTTGTTTTGATACACCCTCTATAACTTTATCAAAAGTGCCCTCATCTTTAAGACCAGTTGTTCCTTTATATGATTTAAACATATTATTTACTTTGATACTTATTCTTCTTGCTATATTATCTCTTGCATTTGCAATTGCTTCTTCTCTTTGAAAAGCAAAATCATTTCCTGCATTTTTAACAGCACTACCTACTTCTGAAATCTTATTTTCAAGGGATGGTTTATGAATCCACTTTGGGGCACCTTCGAACTCTGGATCAACGTAAATTGATTGTTCTTGTGCTTCTATGTCAGACTGTTTATCGCTACATCCTGAAAATACATAAGCAACAAGTAAAACAGATGAAATCACTTTGATTAAACTTAACATATTGTTCTCCTATTTTGTTATTAATAATTTTAACAAAATAGAAAGAGTTTTAAATTTACACTTTCTTTACAAATTTGGTGGTTATTTTATTTTTATTGAAAAGATATTATGGTTGTTTTTATAGTTATAATGAAGTTCAAAATTATGTCGAGTTATAATTTTATTTACAATACTAAGTCCTAATCCAAAGCCATCTCTTTGTGATAATTCTTGTGTAAAAGGTCTTAAATAGTAATCAAGCTCTTTGGAGAGTCTTTTCCCCTCATTAATAACTTGAATTTCATTATTTTTGCTTTTTATTGTTATTGGAAAAGAGTTTGTATATTTCATAGCATTGTCAATTAGATTTTTTAAGGCAACAGATAAATAATTTAAATCAGCTTTTATTTTAAAGTCATCTTTTATACTAAGTTTTATTTTTGATTCATCATTAATATAAAGTTTACTAAGTGACTCTATTATTAAGGTTTCTGCACTAAAATTTGTAATCTCTAATTTTGAAGAGTTTAATTTTTCAAGTTCAATAAGCTCATTTGTCAAAATTTCTAAGTCACTAAAGATTTTTTTTAGAAGTTCTTTTTGTGAAAAGTTATCTATCTTTTCTATGGCAAATTTTCCTTTTGCAATAGGTGTTCTAAGTTCATGCCCAATATCTCTTAATAACTCTTCTCTAGTTTTAATTAATTCTTCAAGATTATTTGCCATTTGATTAAAAGTTTTTGCCAAAATTCCTATTTCATCATTTGAGTCTATATTTACTCTGGTATTTAATTTTCCTTTTGAAAAAGACTCTATCTCTTTTGTTATTTTTTTAAGGGGAGAGAGTAGTTTTATAATGTATAAAAAAATTATAAATAAGAGAAAAATATCAAGGAAGATTAAAACATTTAACCTAAATTTTTCATTTATATCTTCTTCATCTTGAGTTTTTAAAATAAATTCATCATCTAAATATTTTATGTGAATTATAAATTCATCTTCAAAACCCTCTTGAAAGATAGAGATAAAACCAAATGTATGCTTTTTGTAGTATAAAAATTCTTTTTCTTTTTCTTTAAGCTTTTTTAATGGTTTTAGTTTATAATCTTTTATGATTTGATTTATTAAGTCAGTATTATCAATGTTTTCAAAAATTTCATTTGCTATTTTTTGATATTTATCTTTTATAAGTGCATCTATTCTTTTAGAGTTAATATTATCAATCCAAAAACCAATAATACTCATAAGAAAAAAACTAATAAAAAAAAGAATGGAGATTTTTTTTGTAATACTCATATTAACCTACAAATTTATATCCAATACCCCAAACAGACTTTATATATTTGGGATTTTTAGAATCATCACCTATTTTATATCGTATATTTGAGATATGCATATCTATTGTTCTATTTTTTGTATTTTCATCCAAAGAAGTTGCATGAAGGATTTGTTCTCTAGAAGAGATTTTATTTAAATTTTCAACTAAAAAAATAAAAATTTCAAACTCTATTTTTGTAAATTCCACAGGATATTTATCAACTATTACTATTCTATTATCTTTATCTATTTCAAAATCACCTATAGTAATTTTATTGTTTGAAGATTTTTTTAAAATATGTTCTATTCTAAGTACCAATTCTCGCGGTTCATATGGTTTTGCTAAATAATCATCAACTCCCAATTCAAAACCATAAATTTTATTTCCAATGTCTCCCCTTGCAGAAGATATTATCATGGGTATATCTTTTATGCTTTTTAGTTTTTTAAATAAATCAAAGCCATCCATTTCAGGGAGCATTAAATCTAAAATAGCAATAGAATAATCTTGATTTTTAGAAAACTCTTCGATGGCATCTTTTGGATTAGAAAAAGCAAAACATTCAAATTGATAATCCTTTAGATAATCAACTATCAAGTTTTGCATTTGTAAATCATCTTCTATAAGTAAAACTTTTCTAATCAACTCTCCACTCCTCTAAAAAATAAGAGAACTTTTCTCTTTGTTGTTCATTTAAAATTGCATGTACTTTTTTTAGATTATTTATCTCTAAGTCCATCGCTTTTGAGTTGATTTCATTTAATATTTTTTTATAAGTAAGTTCATCAAAACTATCTTTTTTGATTAAAACTTCTAACTCTTTTTCTTTTTCCATTTTAAATTTATAAAATTTTTTGTACTCGAGCTTATAAGTTTTCATTACATTTTTTAAAGAAGATAGCTGATTTTGATTTAGGTTAAGATAATCAAAATTTTTATAAAGATGATTTTTTGAAGATTTATAAAATTTATTTTTATACTCTTCAAATTTTTCATGATGTTCTTTATAATCATCTGCAAATAGATTAAAAACAAAAAAGAAACTACATAAAAGAGCTAATATTTTTAATTTTATCATCTTCAATTAATCCTTTCTCAATATCGCTATGGCAAGCTTTACAGTTTGCTTTACTTTTTACATCTTTTTTAAAAAAAACCTCTTTAGGGATACTTTTGTGTTCATTTTTCCAAAAAGTGGTTTGAGTTATGGCAATTATATCTTTATTTTCTTGTGATTTTAGAATTTTATAACTAGCCTCTTTTGTTGATTTTTCAGCACTATATTGAACTAAAAAATCTAAAATGGTTTTTTCATCTTCAGGTTCTAAGCTAGCATCATCTCCAAAGTGATTTGCTAAATCACCCATTAATATTTTCCATGATTTTTCAGGCAATAAATCTGGGGGGATATAGAGTGTGGCACGATGCACACTCAGAAACAAAAAGTTCATTTTGTTTTTTATAATCTATTGGCTCATAACTAGAAGCAACTAAAACATTGTTTGGATTTATTATATTAAATATAAAAAATGAAACAAGCAAAGCTAAAAATATGAAGGCTATAAATCTTTGTAAGATGTTTAATCTTATACCTTCATCTTTTTCACTCATTTTGTATCCTGTAACAATAGAGTTTAAAGTTTCATATTTTTTATGTAGTATTCTATCACTAATAACTCCTCCAATATGAGCAGCTAAAAGTACAAGAAATAGGGTTGATAAAAATTCATGGATACCTTCAAATAGTTCCATCTCTTTAAAAAAAGGGCTATTCAAAAAAGAAAGTATTCCTTTTCCTTCTTGTATCCCGTAAGCTAAAATACCAGTAATTATTGCTAGAAAACAAACTATTAACATGGCAATCATTACATAAGAGGCTAAGGGATTGTGCCCTATATATTTTTGTTTATCTTCAAAGATATTGTTTAAAAATCTTTTTACATTTTTTTTGCCCAAAGGAAAGTCTTTAAATTTTGAGTGTTTTGGACCTAAAATACCCCATGAAAATCTAAAGAAAAGTAGAATTAAAATCCCATAGCCAATAATTGCATGGAATGGTAACCATCTATCCTCTTCACTTGATATAAATGCAAATAAAATAAATAAAGCAAATAAAAAGTGAAATACCCTAGTTGGTAATGACCAAATATATGTTTTTTGCATTATAGATCCTTAATCGTCCCATCTTCCAAAATTTGGAATGATAATATCTCTTTCACTATATATTCCTTTTTCTGCCGTTGTATGACAAGCTACACAGTTAAATATACCTTTTACCTCTTCTTGTTTTATAAGAGACGGTCTAATTTCATCATGTTTCCAAAGGATATAAGGAGTTTTTGAAATAGATTCTGGGACACTTCCTTTTTTAATACTATTTACAATACGGCTACTTCTTTTATATTGCATAGCTTTTTCAGCACTGTTTTTATTTAGATAATCTTTTATAATTTTAAAATCTTCTTCTGCAAGTGTTGCATCTGTATTAAAATGATTTTCTAAATTTGACATCATTTTGTTCCATGAATTAGCAGGTAAAAGTCCTGGTTGATAAGCGAAGTGGCAAGCACTACACTCTTTTTTATAAATCTCATTATTTACAGGTTTTACTCCTGTTTTCCCTCCAAAGAAGTTACTATCAGCAAATATAAATGAACTTAGTATTGATAATATAATAAAAATTTTCATATTAATCCTTTGATAAAATATAAGTTACAACATCACCTTTTTCTTGTGCTGTACCAACTCTTTTATATACATCATTGAAGTTTCTTTTTAACCATTTTTCTATATTTTTAACGTCGGTAAATCTTTTTGGATTTGCTTTTGGAGAAAGAGGTTCTATTGTTTTACCTGTGAAAAAGTTTTTTCCAGATTGTGTTAAATCAATACCATGGCAAGAAGTACATGAAATCTCTTTACCTTTTTTACCCATATGTTTAGAAGTAAATATCTCTTCACCTCTTTTTACATCAAAGCCTTGAAAACTTGGATTTGTTTTTTTTACTTCTTGGTTTAAGCTGTTCAAATAATCATCAACAACAGAAGCGTAAGTTAGATTTAGAATTAATCCTAAAAAAATTAGTAGTTTCATCTTTAAGCCTTTTTATTTCTATATTGTAAGTATAAATAAAAAGTTTAAAGTATTTGAATAGATTTTCTTGACAATTTCTTTACAATTTTGAAATAAGTATGCTTCCCCATGTAATAATAAAAATAAAAATACTTATAAATACAATTGCACTTCCAACATCTTTTGCTCGTCCTGCCATCTTGTGATGGTCTAAGGTTACAAGGTCAACAACTCTTTCAATAGCACTGTTTGTAGTTTCTGCCAAAAGCATTCCCATAAGTGTTATAAACATTAAAAGTTTATTGGTCAAGGATGTATCTATAAAAAATAGAGTTGGTAATAACAAAATAGTAATAATAAGTTCTATTTTAAATGAAGTTTCTGTTTTAAGTAAATCAACTATACCTTTTAGGGCATAGGATGTATTTTTAAAAAAGTTATATTTGGGTTGATTTCTCATCTTCTTTCCTTTGAAATATTTTTGCAATAATTAAAATAATAAGCCAAGCTAAAAGCATAGTTACAATGGTGTGACTTAAAAAGTGATCACCAATGAGCATTTTATAAAGCCCCATACTCCAGCCAATAAAAAGACCAAATCCTAAAGCAATTATTTTATTTTTTCTTTTATTAAATAGAAAAAATAGTGCCATAAGTGCAAATCCACCACTTGCATGTCCTGCTGGCCAACATTTTACTCTATTTTTATGAATAAAATCTTTTGGATAGGATTCTAAAACTTTAACATCTGGATATGTTCCCCCATAATATTTTAGATTTTTTGGACAAGGAGTATCTGTAATATATTTTAATGAACCAATAGCTAAGGGTACAACCATAGAACTTAAAAGAAAAATCATAAGACCTTTTTTATGCTTTTTTATAAATTCATTTTTTCTAAAAAAGATAAGTGAAAAAAGTGTTGCTATTGCAAAAAAAATCAGTATTTTTTTTATTTCAATATAAAATATAAACTTTGTAAAGGCGTCATTTCTATTTAATATCCAAGTATGAGTATTCATCTGATAAAAATAGTTTTCAACATACAAATCTAAAGATGTAAATTCAAAAAAAATAATTACAGCAATTAAACAAATTACAGTAAAAAGGATATGGATATTAATCCTTTTTGGCATCATATAATATATCCATATCTTTTTTATAGACATTTGTTTCTAGCTCAAAGAAACCTAATATTGTATGAAAAAGATTATCTTGTGAGAACTCATTTTCAGAGTATGTTTTTAGTTTTTTTGTATTTACTTCACTATCCCCAAACCACATAAGAGTACCAATATGTTTTTGTTCTTCTGGAGCAATAAGATATGGCATTCCATGAAGATATAAGCCATTTTCTCCAAGGCTTTCCCCATGGTCACTCATATATATTAATCCAGTATGATAATCTTTTGAGTATGATTTTAAGAAATTTATTGTTTTAGATAAAAAATAATCTGTGTAAAGTATGGCATTATCATATGCGTTACTAACTTCTTCTTGTGTACATTTTTCAAGTTGATTAGTTTTACAAACAGGTGTAAATTTTTCAAACTCTTTTGAATATCTTTTATAATATGCAGGACCATGATTTCCCATTTGATGAAGAACTATCAATATATCTTTATCTTTGTTTTTTTCTATATATTTATCAAGACCAACTAACATCCCCTCATCTCTACATTCACCATTACACATTGTATTGTTTGCAGAAGTTTTATAATCTTCATAATCAACTCTTATTGCAACACCTTTAGAATCAGAGTTATTATCTCTCCAAAGTACTTTTATATGATTTGTATTATTTAAAACATCAATAACATTTTCCGTGGAGATACCTTTTTTATAGTCATAATCGCTTCTTGAGTAAACAGAAAACATACAAGGAACAGAAACAGCTGTAGAAGTACCACATGAATAGACATTTGGGAAGTTAATAATATCTTCTTGTTTTAATAAAGGGTTTGTCTCTTTTTCATAGCCATTTAAAGAGAATCTATTTGCCCTTGCAGCTTCTCCTACAACCATGATAAGAAGTTCTTTTTTAGGACTTCTAAGTTCTTCTGGATAAAACTTTGCATCTCGTCCAATAGATTTTAAAACTATTGGTCCACTATTTAGGGTTTTATTTACATAATTACCAATACTATATATCCAAAAAATAGGATTTACATGGTATCTTAATGGTTTGTGTTCCCTAAAAAATGATGTATAAAATTTACTAAAACTAAAAACTATAATTACAATTACTAAAACAGAGATAACTAAAGTTTTAATTTTTGCAAAAATCTCACTTTTTAATCCCCTATACTCTATTTTTAATTTATAAACAACAAGGGAAGGAAGAAGACCTAAAAATAAAGCATAAAGAACTAATTTAAAACTAAATAAATCACTCGATTCTGATATGTTTGTTTGTAATGTATTTCTTATCATCTCCGTATCAATAATCACATGATATGTATCCATAAAGTATGCAGTAAAAGAAGAAACTATTAAAACTAATATCAATAAAGGTTTTGTAGTATATTTTGAAGCAAAAAGTGAAAATAAAAATAGAATAAATGAAAACAATACAAAAGCAATAGATATTATATAAACAATATGAATAGAAGAAAAAGAGTATGTATTTATAACATTTTGAAAAAATGAAATATTATAAAAAGCTGTTAAAAAAATAGCTACAAAAGCTATCAAAGTATATTGGGAAAAGTTTTTCATTTGTGTCCTCATAAATTTATTATAGAATTCTAGTTTTTTATTATTAATAGCTAGTTAATATTTAGTTAACAAACTTTTTTTTAAAAATTATCTAAAAAGAAGTAGTGGTTTTTTTGACTTTTCAAGCATTTTTGATGTGAAACTTCCAAAAATAACACTTTTTAATCTATTATGACTATATGCACCCATTGCAACTATATCTATACTATTTTCTTCTTGATATTTTAAAATCTCATCAATTTTATCACCTTCCAGTGAGGCTGTTTGCACTTCAAAATTTGCTTTTGCAAAAAGATTTTCAGCCTCTTTTAAAAGTTTTTGGGAAGAGTCTTTATCTTTATTCACATTTACAATGTGTCTATCTATATTTGGAAAAATAGGCTCTTTTGTAGCTATATTGATTGCTTTATTGGCAAAATCAGAACCATCATATGCCATTAAAATAGATTTTATACTTGTAAATTCAGAGTTTACAAGTAATATTGGTATATTTAAAGCTCTTATAATATCTTCAATATTTTTATGATTTGAACTTGTTTTATCAAAACCAATTATGGCTAGGTGAGTCTCTTTTTCTAAATCTTCAAGATTTTCTTCAAAGTTACCATGTCTTTGTAGAGAAAAGTGATTTTGAATACCTTGATTTTTTACATATTCTGTAAAAGTTTTTAAAAGATTTTTACCATTTTTTATAAGCTCTTTACTCTCTTGTTGTTCTTCAACAGTTAGTTCTTCAAGTAGATTTTCCCTAGAACCAAGTCCTATACTTCCTGATAAATCAACTTTTTTTGAGATATGTTGATGGTCAATTACATTTAATAATAGTAATGGAAGATTAAGAAGTTTAGAGATATAAACTCCATAATCACAAGCTGCTTTACAAAATGAAGAATCATCAATACATACTAAAACTTTTTTTGAACTCATTTTTAGTGTCCTCCCATTACTTTTTCAATTTCTTCTGGATCGTCGTGAATTCCAAATCTATCAATAATAGTTTTACTAGCTTCATTTTGTCCAATTATTTCAACTTCAGCACCTTCTCGTCTTAATTTTATAACGGCTTTATCTAAAGCATAAACAGCAGAGATATCCCAAAAATGAGCTCTTGTTAAGTCTATTATTACTTTGTCTAATACCTCTTTAAAATCAAAAGTTTCATAGAATTTATCAGCACTATTAAAAAATACTTGACCTACAAATTTGTAAGTTTTAGCACTTTTATCTTCATTGTAAAAGGTTTCACTATACATAAAGTGAGAGATTTTGTTGGCAAAAAATAGCGAAGCTAATAGTACACCTGAAAAAACTCCATGGGCTAAGTTGTGGGTATAAACTGTTACACAAACAGTTGTTAGCATTACAATATTTGTAGATAAAGGAAGAGTTTTTAGATTTTTAATAGAACTCCAATCAAATGTTCCAATTGAAACCATAATCATAACAGCAACAAGTGCAGCCATTGGAATTACAGAGATAATATCACTTAAAAATACAACCATAATAAGTAAGAAAAAACCAGCAAGAAAAGTAGATAATCTAGTTCGTCCTCCTGATTTTACATTTATAACAGATTGTCCAATCATGGCACATCCAGCCATCCCACCTAAAAGCCCTGAAGCAATATTTGCAATACCTTGCCCTGTACATTCCCTATTTTTATCACTTTTAGTATCTGTTAATTCATCAACGATAGTAGAAGTCATAAGTGATTCTAAAAGACCAACAACTGCTAGTGAAACAGAATAAGGTAAGATTATAAGCAAAGTTTCAAGGTTTAATGGAATATCTGGAAATAAAAATATTGGCAAGGTATCAGGTAATTCTCCCATGTCTCCAACTGTTCTTACATCAATTCCTAAAAAAACTACAATAAGAGTTAAGGTTATAATAGTAACAAGAGGCGAAGGGATGATAGTACCAATTTTAGGTACATATGGAAATAAATAAATGATAAAAAGTCCAAAGGCAGTAAGTGCATAAACATACCATGTTACATCAATAAGTTCTGGAAGTTGTGCCATAAAAATTAGTATTGCTAAGGCATTTACAAAACCAATTACAACGGCTCTTGGAACAAAACTCATAAATCTTCCAAGTTTTAAATAGCCTGCCATTATTTGAAAAATACCAGTTAGTAAAGTTGCAGCAAGAAGGTATTGTAATCCATAATCTTTTACTAAAGTTACCATTACAAGTGCCATAGCTCCAGTTGCAGCACTTATCATTCCAGGACGACCTCCCACAAATGATATAACTACTGCTATACAAAATGAAGCATAAAGTCCTATTTTGGGATCCACTCCTGCTATAATCGAAAAGGCTATTGCTTCTGGAATTAGGGCAAGGGCAACCACAAGTCCAGAGAGGGTATCTCCTCTTATATTACTAAACCATTCATCTCTTTTAAAATATTTTTTTACCATCTTTTCTCCACTAATTTTTAAATCTAAAATTTATAAATTTGATTGTTTTTCTTAAGTTTTGAGGGAAAAATCCCCAATAAGAGTATTTTTGTGGAATTGTAGCCAAAAAGATTAAAATCACAAAATTTAAATATCTTTATCATAATTGTTTTGGGAAAATCAATTTTACAGTTGTTCCAACATCCTCTTCACTCTCTAGGCTTATTTTTCCATTGTGATTAGATATGATTTTTTCAACAATTGCCATACCAAGTCCTGTACCACCTGACTCTTTATTTCTACTTTTATCGGTTCTATAAAATTTTTCAAATACCTTTTTTTGTTCTTCTTTTGCTATTCCTATACCCTTATCTTCAATACTAATTATAAAATCACTTTTTTCTTCGTAATTTCTTATTATTACGTTAGAGTTTTCATGGCTAAATGAAATGGCATTTTTAAGGATATTTTTTATAGCTATTTTTAGTAATTTGGCATGTCCTTTTATTTGAAAGATATCTTTAATTTGTGATTCTATTTTTATATTTTTTAATTTTCCATAGGCTTCTAACTCTTTTATTGCTTCAAAACTTATTTCATCTATATAAACATCTTCTTTCATATCTTGCATGTTATTTTCATTTTTAGCCAAAAAAAGTAAATCATCAATTGTTTGTTGTATCATTAGAACTTCATCCATACAAGCTTCTAAAGTGCTTTTGTACTCTTGGGTAGTTCTATCTTTTCTAAGTGCAATTTCCAGTTCTCCTCTTATTATGGTAAGTGGAGTTTTTAGTTCATGGGAAGCATCACTTGAAAATTGATTTATTTTATCAAATGAGATCTCAAGTCTTTCCAGTAGATTATTTATCTCCTTTGATAGTTGGGATACCTCATCCTTTGAAGTTCCGATTTCTAATCTTTTTGATAGGTTAGGAGCATTTATATTTTTTAAGTCTAAAAGTATTTTTTCAACGGGAGCTAGTGATTTATAAATTAAAAAATATCCTCCAATAATTGATAAGATTAGTATAATAGGTATAATAAAGACTAAGATATAAAATAGATCTTCCATAGTGTGATTTAGTATTTTATAGTCCGTAGCTACTTGTAAAATATAATTTTGTTCATCTATTAAAAACTTTATTTCACCCACAATAAATTTTTCATATTCTTCAAAGTGAATAGTATTTTTTTGAATACCATGAAAATAAAGGGGTATGGATTTTGGGAAATAAGATGGATTTATAACTTCTAGCTTTTCACTTTCTTTTATTAGCCTAATAAATAAGGGTTTAAATTTATATTCATTTTCCTCATCAAAATTTAAAGAAGAGAGGTCATTTTTACGGTCTAAAATATCATCTAAGATATCTAAAATAATTACTTTTAGTGAAGTTTCTATTTTATCCAAAGTTGATAGATGTAGTGTTTTATATATGGAAAATGATAAAACAATTAAGATAATTGCTTGAATTAAAATATTGTAAATTAATAGTTTTCTTTTAATTGATAGACTATTCTTCATTTATCTTAAATCCCAATCCTCTGACAGTTTTAATAAGTTTCTTTTCAAAGGGTTTATCTATTTTATTTCTAAGTCTATAAATATATACATTTACAACATTACTTATATTTGATTCATCCATATTATTAAGCATAGAAGCAAGTACAGTTTCAGATAAAACTTTATTTTGGTTTTTGATTAGATACTCCAAAAGTGAAAACTCTTTTGCTGTTAATGTTATATTTTCTTCTGCTCTTTTTGCTGTTTTAGCAAGTAAATCAAGCTCTAAATCTGCTATTTTTAAAGTAGTTTGAGTTGAGTTAGTACCTCTTAATTGCACTCTAATTCTAGCTAGTAGCTCTGAAAAAGAGAAAGGTTTAGGTAAATAATCATTTGCTCCAATATCTAAACCTCTTATTTTATCTTCTACGCTATCTCTAGCTGTTAACATGATAATTGGAGTATTAATGTTATTTTCTCTTAATTTTTTACAAACTTCTATTCCATCAATTAAAGGAAGCATAATATCAAGTAAAATTAAGTCATAGCTATTTACACTTGCTAAATATAATCCCTCTTCACCATTGTATGAATAGTCAACACTATAAGACTCTTCTTCTAAGCCTTTTTTCAAAAAGTTTACGATTTTTACATCATCTTCTATTATTAAAATTTTCATTCGATTATTCTACACTTTTTGATGTTAATTTTAATAAAGTAATTTCACTAGATGCTTTATATCTATAGTTTATACCCCAATATCCCAAACCTTTATTTACATAAATTGCTGTTTGTTTTATATAAAAAATTCCAGCTAAAAAAGGCTGAAAAAGTTTTACAAAATAGTGAAAAGGATAAATCTGACCACCGTGGGTATGCCCACATAAAAAGAGTTTGGCATTGGCTTTTAAAGCAAACTTATAATCTTTTGGTTGGTGTGCTAAAAATATAGAATTTTTTTGCTCACTTAAAAAGTTTATAACTTTGTTTTCTTCTCTTTTGATTTTGAAAAATTTTGAAAATCTATCACTAAGTCCTGCAAGGGCTATTGAACAATTTTTATATTTAAAAAAAGTGCTTGTATTATCAAGTAGTGTAAAATCTTTTAGTAAAGTTTTTAATCCAATAATTCCATAAAACAAGTCATGATTTCCACTTATATAAAAGACTTTTTTTTCTATGTTGTTTAAAACTCTTAGTTTATCTTCGATATGTTTAACTCTACAGTCAATTATATCTCCTGTTATAACTACAAAATCAGCTTCACATTTGTTGCAAAGCCTTACTAGCTTATGAACACTTTTTATGGAAGTTTTTTTATTGATATGTATATCACTAAGATGAAGTATTTTTAAGCCTTCTAAATCATAAGACTTTACAAATACTTCAACTTCATTTAGTGATGGTAAGTTCATTAAAATATCTTTTCCAAATCATCTTTAGTGATGAAGAAAATAGTTTTTATTACCCCATCTTTTAGTTTATATACTGTTGATTTACCCTCTTGGCTTTTAAATCTTTTGTCCTCTTCATCATAGATTAGTAAAACATTATGTTTATATCCTCTCATTTTTGGTAGGGCAAACATTTTTGTAATAATTGAGGGCATTCCAGAAATATTGGCAATAAATGCTGCATGATGATTTTTCAAAAAATCTTTATCTTTTGAAGATAAAAATTCATTAACATCTTTTCCTGTATCCTTTTCAAAAGATACAACTAAAGTCTCTATTGAACTATCAATTGTCTGTTTTTCATCAAATTGATTTGGAAGTGAAAAAGTTCCTATGTTTTGATTCACTTCAAAACTATTTGCATATAAAAATAGTGCAAATAAAGGGATGAGTAAAAGTTTTTTTAACATTTACATTCCTTTTACAAAATTAAACGTATATTTTATATCAATTTGATTTCTAACAGTT
Source organism: Arcobacter sp. (assembly GCF_050300555.1). Lineage (NCBI taxonomy): Bacteria > Pseudomonadati > Campylobacterota > Epsilonproteobacteria > Campylobacterales > Arcobacteraceae > Arcobacter > Arcobacter sp. Next base: position 36,492 of record NZ_JBNKXY010000002.1, on the reverse strand, counting down.
AAAAAAAACATTGTTGGTGGTTCTAATCCAAAATCTGTTAGATTTATAGAAAAATCACCTTTCATAGATAGGTTATCTCCCTCCGCGATACTTGCAAGAGAACTTATTTGTTTAGTTTGATTGTTCATCTTTAAATCACCATTGATTTTATATTTGTCATCAACTTTTTCAATTGAAGTAATATTAAAAGATATAGTTGGCACAAGTGAAGATTTTAAAACTTCGTACATATGTTTATCTCTATCTTTATTATCACTTACAAGTGATGAAGAGTTGATAGTAAATTCTCCTTTAATTGATTCTATTGAATCACCTTTTTCTACTTTAGTTATGATATCTTTTGTTTCTGGGTCAATAGTATTATCTCCAAAAACTTCCGTATGGGCTTGAATTTTTCCATCAAGCAACTTTAACTCACCTGCATTTGCAAATAATGCAAATAATAAAACTAAAACTAATTTAAACATTTTTTCTCCTTTGATTGAATTGTTTCTTGTGAATTTAAAACTTTTATTAGTGAAACTAAAAATATAATTGGAACAAAAAGTATAATATTTTCTAAGGCTACAAATAAACCAGCCCCAGATGCCATCCATCCTATAAAAACCATATATACTGCTAATACTTTTAAGTCTTTTTTTAGAAGTGATTGTAAGATGGTTACATTGTAATAAGAGATTACAAATGGATAAATAATAGATAATAGAAGTGGCTCTTGTAAAAAATAAAATAGATAACTAAGTGCAAAAAGTATTATTATAAATAGCTCTTTTTCAAGCTTTTGTATGTTCAGTTTTAAAGCTGCAATTACACCTAAAATATGAAATATAACTATTTCAATTGTATATCCACCTCTCCAAATAGGAACAGTTAAATCCCTAGATAAGGTTTCAAAAAGTGCAGAATCTAAAAATATCCATAAAACCATAACAAACAATGAGTATGATTCAAAGTTTGGATTATCTTTTATCTCTTTTAATTTAGGAAGTTGTGTTGAGCAAAGTAGGGCAATAAGAGTAAAAGCTATCCCAATAAACTCTCTTTTTGAAGCATCATAGTTAAATAATAGGGTTCCAATTCCATAAGAAATACATAAGGCAAAACCAATTTCAAGGATAGTTGCTTTTTTTAGTTCATTTATAAGTAATGGTGCCAAGGCTCCAACACTAATTCCTACCAAAAATAGTTCTAGATTTGTAAAGTTTGGATAAAAAAATGTCAAAAATAATTGCATAGTTAAAAAGATAGTTATTTTTTGTTGAGCTGGAATTTTTATATAGTAACTTAATAGTGAACCAAAAACTCCTCCTATAGGTAAAAATGCAATAAGAAAAATATTAGATGAAAAATATTCCACAATACCAGTTTGTGCAATAAGCAAATAGTAGCAAAGCTCAAATGCTATAAAAAGTGTAAGTGCTATTTTTGGCATAAGTTCTCCTTGTAAAAAAATAGTAGAAAAATAGAAGCAAAAGTGATATCAAAAAGAGAAATCATAAGTGCTTCTATTCCTAAGGTTTTGTTATAAAAAAGAGCAAAAAAGATTGAGCTTATTATTACTCTTGTTATAACAGTTAGTTTTGTAAGTACTTGTTCATGCTCTTTGTATATAAGAGCAAATAAATGAATAATTCCTGTGGTACTTACAAAGGCAAAAACTATATATTCATAAGTTCCTGTAAATGAAAAACCAAGTAATGGATAAGTAAAACTAGCAAATAAGATTAAAAATACTCCTCCAAATCCATCTGCTAATACTCCTATTAGATTGTATTTTTGTAAGTTTGTAAGCTGTAGTTTAAAAGATATGAAACTAAACAGTGATAGAAGTGTTATAACTCCAAATATACTTCTATATGTCCAAAATGCTTGTACATTTCCATGAATAACATTTGCTTGTACAAAACCAGAGATACTTAAAACTATAAAAATACCTAAAAGTCCTCCTAAATATAAAACATAAAAAGATACTTTTTTTAACTCTTTTACATAAGATACAAACATAGCAATTACCATAAAAAATACACCAATTCCCATAGCAACGTGGGCATGGGCAACTATTAGGTCATTTCTATGGAAAAGCCATCTAAACTCAGGAATAAACAAAATATTCCCCTCAACATCTACGAATAAAAATGCAAGTATAGAAATAAGTAGAGCCTTTTTTGCAAAAGTTTCAATTTGTGCATCTTTATACCATCTGTACAAAATAGGAATATATAAAAAAGTTAGCCATTGAAAAAACCACTCTTGTTCATATGTTAGATGTCCTATAAAAGTTCTATATAAAACAGAACCAAAATAAAACACAGTAGGAATAATCCATAAAATATTCCATCTAGCTTTAAAGGTACCCTCATTTAGAAGTTTGATGATGAGGTAATATATTGGAATCAAAGATAAACTCATACCTAAAGTATTGTCCCCATGAGGTCCAGAAATTGTACTTTCAACTTGTCCAATAACAGGATTCATCAAAATCAAAAGTGCAAAGGGAGCAATTACTACAATCCATAAACAAACCTTTATCCATAAAGGAATAATTTCATAGGCTTTTATATATTTGTATAAAGCAATTATATAAAAAAGACCAGAAAGAGCAAGAATAAAATTTAACTCATAGGGAAAGTCATAAAAAGCTAAGCCTCTAGTATTTCCAAAAAGAAGTGAGCTAATCATAAAGACTAAAAAGATATACCAAAAAATAGTATAAAGATTTAAGTAGTGTAATCCTTTTTCACTTTGTACTCCCTCTTTATTTATAATCAAAAAAGGTAAATATGAAAGCATCAAAGGAACAAATCCATATAATATAAGACTTATATGAAGTGAACGAATATTTGATGGTAATAAAGTGCTAGAATCAATAGAATAACCTAAAAGATTTATAGAGTATAAAATACCAAAGAATAGTGCTAAAAATAAAAATACAAGTGATATTTTAAAGTGTCTATTTACAAAAGTATCAAAATTATGCAAGTTGTCCATCCTTTACTTCGTAGATTTTATCAGCCATTTGTGCTAGTTCTTTATTGTGTGTTGCTACAACTATTGTCATACCTTCACTTGCTAGTTTTCTAAATAGTTCAAATACTATTTGCGCATTTTTAGAATCTAGGTTTCCTGTTGGTTCATCTGCAAATAAAACTTTTGGAGTATTTATAAGTGCTCTTGCTATGGCTACTCTTTGTCGTTGACCTCCTGATATTTCATTTGGAAACTTATTTGCTAAGTTTTTTATATCAAGTAATTCAAGAAGCGTATTTATTTCTTCTTTTGTAGCTTTTTCATTTGCTAATTTTATATTTTCAAAGTTATTTAGGTAATTTATCAAATAATGAAATTGAAAAATAAAACCAATATTTTTTTGTCTAAAATTATCTATATTTTTAATATCAGCATAATTACTATTTTCAAAGCTTAACTTCCCACTTGTTGGTTTAAGAAGTGTTGAAAGAATCGAAAGTAGTGTAGTTTTACCACTACCACTTTCTCCCACCAAACAGATAAATTCACCTTTTTTTATTTGTAAATTGATATTTTTTAATGCAATATCTCCATTATAATTATGGCTTAAGTTTGAAGCTTGGATAATCATATTTTATCCCCTTGCATTAAAATTATTGGGTCAATTTTTGAAGCATTAAGGGCTGGAATGATTGAGCCTAAAATTGCCATTGAAAGTGAACAAACGAACAAATAAAAAGCTAAAGTAGATGAAATTTCACCATTTACATATCCATGAAAAAGTGATGAAGTTCGTATAAAATATAAGGCAATCCAAGAGATAAAAAAGGCACTGATGAAACTAAAAACTCCCAAAATAGTACTTTCACTCATGATTTGCAAGATTATTTTTTTAGTTGAAATTCCTATGGCTCTTTTTATACCAAATTCTGTTTTTCTTTGATTTATAGTTATACTCATGATACTAATGATTCCAAGAAGTCCCATACAAAAAGAGATTAGACCTATAAGATTTGATGAGGTTTTTATGATTTTAAATTGATTGTAATTATCCACAAAGTTTTGAGTTGATTTTGCTTCTATATCTGAACTTAGGGTTTGTATTTTTGAGATAAGTTTTTTGATATTTGTATCAATTTTACTATTTACCATTATCATTGAAGCACTTTTATTAAAAATAGAACTAGCATCAAAGATATTTAAAACCACCCCTCCATTTTCAAAGCCAATCTTACTTTCATAAACCCCTGATACCGTAAATTTTTTATCAGCTATTTGAATAGTTTTTTTATTTGAAAGCGAGTTGTAAATTGATTTTCCCACAAGTACTTCATTTGCTTTTGGATAAGAACCTTGTGTTAATTTATAGTTTTCAAATCTATTTTCTGTAACTCCATAAACAGCAACAATAGGTAACTCTTCAACAGGACTTGCCCCTACGATTATGGCTGAAGTTTTTTGTACTTCTGGTAACTCTTTTATTTTTTGTAGTAATTTTATATCTACATTTGAAAAAAATGTATCAGAAATTTTTGCTTGGGTAATAATGACATCTCCATCGCTTTTTAGCATATTTGAATACATGGAAATAACCCCATTTGAAATAGAGCTAATAAGAAAAATAGAAGTTATGGAAAAGATTAGACTTATGTATATTAAAGTTGTTTTTAGAGGATTTGCTTTTAAAGCTTTTATCGACATACTTAACACATATTTCCTTTTTTATTTTAGGAAATAATATAGTTTTTACATGACGCCTTTATGAATGGAATATGAATTTTTATTCATATTCCATTAAAATATAGATAATCCTGTTTTAGTAGTAAAAAGTTCTAGCGCTTTTGTTCCAATTAAAGAGTTACCATGTTTATTTAATTTTGGAGAATAAACACAAATTCCCATTTTCTTAGGAACCACTGCAACAATTCCTCCTCCTACGCCACTTTTACCTGGTAATCCAACTCTGTATGCAAAATCACCACTTGCATCATAGTGTCCACAAGTAAGCATTAAAGAGTTTATTCTTTTTGCTTTTGATACGTTTATAATAGTACTTTTCGAAAATGGATCTTTCCCATGATTTGCCAAAAACAACATTGATTTTGCAAGTTGTTTTGTATTCATCATGATTGAGCATTGTTTAAAATATGTTTGAATTACATCATCAACAGGATTTTTTATATTGCTATAACTTTTCATTAAATTTATAAGTGCAAAATTTCTGAACCCATGTCCAAGTTCAGACGTAAAAATTTCTTCGTCATTTGCAATAGTTGTATCATTTGAGACTTTTCTAATGAAATTTAAAATTTCATTAAAGGCATTTTTTCCATAAATTGAAGATAAACAATCTGTTGTAACAATGGCACCTGCATTTATAAATGGATTTCTAGGAATACCACTTTCATACTCCAATTGAACTAAAGAGTTAAAAGGATCCCCAGAAGGTTCATGTCCAACTCTTGTATATAATTGTTTACTATAGTGCTCTAGGGCTAGGGTGAAAGTATAAACTTTAGAGATACTTTGAATAGAGAATTTTTTATCACTACATCCAATATTAAACTCTTCTCCCTCAAGAGTTATTAGGCTCATGGCAAAATCATTTTCATCTGCTTGGGCTAGCATAGGTATATAATCAGGAAGTTTTCCTCTTGTAAAATACTTTTGAATTTCATCTTGAATTTCTTTTAAAATATTATTAAAATCCACGCTATTCCTTTAATTTTTTTATAATTATAACTAAGAATAGAGTATAAAAAGTAGTTTTTTATTTAAAAATTGAGTTTATAAAATGTTATTAAAATGTAATCAGATTTTAGATTACATTAAGTTTTAAGAGAATTTTGGATATAATCCGCAAAATTAATAGGCTTATTTTTAGAAAAAGTAAGAGTTTAACAAAAATTATCATAAAGAGAATACATGAGAGACATCAGAAATATTGCCGTAATCGCGCACGTTGACCACGGTAAAACAACCTTAGTTGATGAGCTGTTAAAGCAATCAGGAACTTTCGCAGCACACACGCAAGTTGATGAAAGAGTTATGGATAGTAATGCTATTGAAAAAGAAAGAGGTATTACTATTCTTTCAAAAAATACTGCTATTGACTATGAAGGTGTAAGAATTAATATTATTGACACTCCGGGACACGCCGATTTTGGTGGAGAAGTTGAGAGGGTTTTAAAAATGGTTGATTCTGTTTTATTACTTGTTGATGCGCAAGAGGGTGTTATGCCTCAAACTAAGTTTGTGGTTAAAAAAGCACTTTCTTTAGGACACAGACCAATCGTTGTTATCAATAAAATTGATAAACCAGGTGGAGATCCAGATAGAGTTGTTGATGAAGTATTTGACCTTTTTGCTCAAATGGATGCAACAGATGAACAACTTGAGTTCCCAGTTGTATATGCAGCAGCAAGAGATGGATATGCAAAACTTGCATTAGAAGATGCAAATGAAAATTTAATTCCATTATTTGAAACAATATTAAAAGAAGTTCCAAAACCACAAGGTGATGATGCAAATGGTTTACAACTTCAAGTATTTACTCTTGATTATGATAATTTTATTGGAAAAATTGGTATTGCTAGAATCTTTAATGGAACTATCTCTATGGGAGAAACTGTTGTTTTAGTTAAAGCAGATGGTGAAAAAATTAAAGGAAGAGTTACAAAACTTATTGGATTTAAAGGTGTTGATAGATTTGATATTAAAACTGCTGGTACTGGTGATATTGTTGCCGTTGCAGGTTTTGAAACTATTGATGTGGGTGATTCACTTTGTGACCCGACAAATCCAATGCCTCTTGATCCTATGCACATTGAAGAGCCAACATTATCTGTAACATTTGCAGTTAATGATTCTCCATTAGCTGGAACAGAAGGTAAGTTTGTTACTTCAAATAAAATTGATGAGAGATTAAGAGCTGAGATGAATACTAATATTGCTATGAATTATGAGCAAATTGGTGAGGGTAAATTTAAAGTTAACGGAAGAGGTGAGCTTCAAATTTGTATCTTAGCAGAGAATATGAGAAGAGAAGGTTTTGAGTTTAGTATTGGAAGACCTGAAGTTATTACTAAAGAAGAAGATGGTGTTAAAATGGAGCCATTTGAACACTTAGTAATCGACACTCCAGATGAATTTTCAGGTGCAATTATTGAAAAACTTGGAAAAAGAAAAGCAAATATGACAAATATGGTACCAATGGGTTCAGGTTATACAAGGCTAGAATTTGAAATTCCTGCAAGGGGATTAATTGGTATTAGAACTGAGTTTTTAACTGAAACAAAAGGTGAGGGTGTTATGAATCACTCCTTCCTAGAGTTTAGACCATATTCAGGTACAGTTGAATCTAGAAAATACGGAGCACTTGTTTCTATGGAAGCTGGTGAAGCAGTTGGATATTCGATTTTTAACTTACAAGAAAGAGGAGTAATGTTTGTTAAGCCTCAAGATAAGGTTTACGTTGGTATGGTAATTGGTCAACATGCAAAAGACAATGATTTAGATGTTAATCCTACAAAAGGGAAGCAACAATCAAATGTAAGGTCTTCTGGTGCTGATGAAGCTATTAAGTTAGTTCCACCAAGAATTATGTCCCTTGAGAATGCGTTAGAGTGGATTGAAGAAGATGAGTTAGTTGAAGTTACTCCGAAGTCTGTAAGAGTTAGAAAGAGAGAACTTGATCCAACAGTTAGAAAAAGAACAGCTAAAAAAGCAAAATTCGACTAAATTTAGAATTACTAAATTTTACGAAGGGAAGAGCTTTTTGGCTCTTCCCTTTTTTTATGTCTAAATTTAATTAAAAGGGAAAATTGATGTCCGATGATGTTTCGAAGAGGATGAAAAAATTTAAAACAAAAATATAAATAGGAGAAGTTTTTTCTCCTATAAAAAGGAGAAAAAATGAATATAAGTAATACAAATATAAAAGACTATATAATTTTAGCAACTATCTATTTTATAACTATAACTGGTTCATTAATAGCAGTTACAAATTAGTAAAAGGTATTGAAGTAAAACTCAATGCCTTTTTAGATTTAGAATAATTTTGATTAATATATATAATGCCAATAAAAAAGTTATAGCATTTGCTAAGATAACTGGATGGTTTTTTATATATATTCCATAACTAAGCCAACAGAATACTCCAATAGTAAATAGTGAAAATGTTAATAAAGATAAATCATCTGTTTTATTTGATTTATATATTTTATAAACTTGTGGCAAAAAGGCTATTGTTGTTAAAAAAGCTGCCAAAAAACCTATGACTTCCATTTAATTTCCTAAATTAATTTTTATGATTATATCCTAATTATTTTAGCACTCATTAAAATAAATTGCTAAAAATATTAGCAGTTACTATTGACAAGTGCTAAAAAATGTGTTATTATTTCATTAACTTGATAGGAAAGTTATCAAGAAATATTTTTTTAAGGAGTTTAATATGTTAATTACTAGATTTGACCCTTTTAAACAATTTAGAGAATTGGAAAAAGATTTTTACAAATACCCTTCAAATGAAGGAGTAAGTGGTTTTGTTCCAGTTGTTAATACAAGAGAGGGTGAGTTTGCTTATCACATTGATGTTGATTTACCTGGAGTAGATAAAAAAGATATAAAAGTTGATATTCATAAAGGAATATTGACAATTTCTGGTGAGAGAAAAACAAAAGCAGAAATTAAAGAAGAAGATTATTATAAAGTAGAAACATCCTTTGGTAAATTTTCAAGAAGCTTTACACTTCCAGATAATGCAGATGTAGAAAATGTGGAAGCTAGTGGAGAAAATGGAGTTTTGGAAGTGGTAATCCCTAAATTAAGTGAAGAAAAACATAAAAAGATTATAGAGATAAAATAAGAGGGACTTACTCCTTCTTGAAAAGGAGAAATAATGAAAAGAATAAAAACAGCAGTAGTAGAAAATAGAAAAGATTATTTGATAACGCTATCAATTTATATGGTTACTATGGTAGCAACATTTTTGTATATTGCTCAGTAAAAGCTTGATAATAAATATTATAGATTATAAATATGTTTTAGGAGGTGCTCTAATTTTTGGTATAAATTATATTTAAAATAAAAGCACAGTTTTTTTGAGTATTGGAGAGAAGCTTGGTTTTCTCTCCTTTTTATTTTCATAAAAGCAAATCAATAATTATCACTTATAACAATAAAACCCCTATTTAATTTTATCAAACCTTGATGTTCTAGTTTTTTTAGATTTCTACTTACTGTTTCCCTTGTCACTCCTATTATAGAAGCTATTTTGTCGTGAGTTATTTTTATTTTATCTAAGCCTTGTACATAAAGCCAGTTTAAAAGTTGTTGTTCTATATTTGAAAATTTTATATCAGCTAATAGTGAGATTAAAGCTGTGATTCTTTTATTGACACTTGTCATTTTAAACTCTCTAAATGATGGAGAGTTATTTATAAGGTAATTAATGGTTTCTTTTGGGACTAGCCATCCTTCGATTGCTGTTTGAGTTATGGCATTTGCTATTGTCTTTTGTCCAGAGATGGTACTAAAAAGATTTACAACACATTGACTACCTTTATTTAATTCATACAGGGTCATCTCTTCACAACTTAGCTCATTTGGTTGGATATAAATTCGCACAGTTCCACTTTTTAGAAAAAGCACATCTTCGCAAATATCCCCTTTATAATAAAGGATATAATCAGAAGGTAAAATTATCTTTTTTGCACTATTTTGTAGTTTTTCTATCTCTTCGTTTGATAAATCTTTAAAACAGTGATACTCCAAAAGTTCCATATTTTTCCTTTATAAACGGGCAAAAGCCCGCTTAGATTTTTGTTAAAATGATAAACTTTGAGTTGAAGGAGCTAGCAGTGCACCAGCAACATCATTTGGAGTAACTATTTTTACCCCTTCTACTACATCTGCTTTTGTGATTTCGCCAAATTTAGCACACATACCACAAAGCATAACATAACCACCTTTTTTACTTAAAGCCACTAACATCTCTCTTACAGTTTTACCTGTTGGTCCAAAAGCCTCTTGTTTACCTTTTTTTAAAACAAGTTTGGTAGCTTCTGCTCCAACTAATACTGTAGTATTTACACCAGCCTCTTGAAAGGCATTGGCAACAGCTACTCCCATACCAGATACTTTAAGACTATCTGATGTAATTGTTACAAAAAGGTTTTTATACCCTTCTGAAGCGTATGTACCAACGCTTAAAAATAGCATTATAAATGCTGTGATAATTTTTTTGTTCAATCTCATTTTTGTCTCCTTTTTAGATTGTTTTGAAATTATAAAAGATGGCTTGGATTTTTTCTGTGATGTAAGTCACATAAAAAGATTTTTTTAAAGCTTACAATTACAAAAAAGGAGAATGATATGAAATATTTAATTTTAACTATTATGTTAGTAAGTAGTATAGTTGCAAATGATAAGTTGCGTCAAAGTGCTTTGTATTATGGTTTAAAAGCTGTTCCAAAAGACCTAGCTTCTTTACAAAAAGAGTTGGATTTGGACAAAGGTGAACTCTCTTTTGAAAAAGTTTCTTTGGGTAAAAAGCTATTTTATGACAAAAACTTATCTTTGGGTAGAGATATTAGTTGTGCAAGTTGCCATAACTTTCAAAAAGGTGGTGCAGATGGTTTATCAACTGCAATTGGACACAAAAATCAAGAAAACCCTTTTCATCTAAATACACCAACAGTTTTAAATACAGCTTTTTCAAAACAATACTTTTGGAATGGACGAAGTGATAGTTTACAAGACCAAGCCAAAGGACCTTTACAAGCAAAATTTGAGATGGCTATTACACCAAAATTGGCAGAACAAAGAATAAAAGAAAACAAAGCATATGAAAAGATGTTTTTAGATGCTTTTGGAACAAAAGAGATAAGTTTTGACAAAATAGCAAGTGCAATATCAAGTTATGAAAAAACTTTATTGACAAGAGGAAAATTTGATAGATTTTTAGACGGAGATTTAAAAGCTTTAAATAAAAAAGAGAAAGAGGGATTAAATCTTTTTATAACCAAAAGTTGCGTAGGTTGCCACAATGGTATAGGTTTGGGTGGACAAAATTTAAGACGATTTCCTTTGGTTCATCATAAAATTTGGAGCATGAAAACAATAGATGAAGTAAATAGTCTAAAGAAAAAATATAATGCCTTTTTAGTAAATTTAAATGAGAGTAAAAAATACTATAAAATGGAGTTTAATGATAATAAATCATTGATTGCTTTTTTAGAAAAAAGTTTTGGTAAAGAGGATTTAAAACTTTTAAGAGAGGGATTTTTTCATCTATATCCAGAGCAAATCGCATATAAAGAGATAGTTTCAAAAGCATGTATTTCATGCCACGATAAAAGAAATAATGAAGTAGATAGAGATAAACTTGCAAAAATAGTTTTTCCTTTTGAAAATAAAGGTGGCTTTTTAGGGAAAGATGACCCTCAAAGATATTTTAGAGTTCCTTTGCTTAGAAATGTGGTAAAAACAAATCCATACTTTCATAATGGAGGGATAAAAAAACTTGAAGAGGCTATAAAAATTATGGTACAACATCAACATAGAACAAAAATCACGGATGATGAAGTTGAAAAACTTGTTGCCTTTTTAAAAGCAGTAGATGGAGAGTTTGTGGAGTATGTGAGGGAGTAAAAGTGATATATAAAAAATTAAATATGTAAGTAGTATAATTTATAAAAAGGAATAGGATGGAAATATCAGAAACTCATAAGACTACTTTGGAAACTTTTTTAAGTGGATTTTCATACAGTGATGAATCAAATATATATCAAAATGAAACTAGAGTAAAAGTTGAAAGAGAATCTCTTCCTATTCCACAGCTTATATTTTTTTTGTTAAACAAAGTAATGGAATATAAATTAGGATATAGACACGATAAAATGCATTGGATTTTGTATTTTTCTTATAATAATACAAAATGTGCTGTTGCTTTAGAAAAGTTTGGGTTAAGATTTTATCTTGAGAATAAAGATAACTATGAAAATATAATTAAAAAAATCAATAAAGCTGTTAATTATATTGAGACAAAAATATTACAAGATTATGCAAAAGAACAAATGCAAAATGGTAATTTAACAATTTCAAATCATTTTAATATGTTGTCAAATATGTATTATCATTTCAAAGAAGAAGCAAATAAAATTTATGGCAAAAAAGAACCTGATTTTAATATTGATGATATGTCAGGCTTTTTAAATACTATGATGACAAAAAACAATACAGGATTTTATAATACTTTTTCCATGATAGAAGCTTACTTTAGCCGTTTTGAACATTTTTTAGCTTATTGTTTATTTTTTAATACAGATAGAACAATTAATATTTATGATTTTTATAAAAAAGATTTTTCTGAAAAATTTAAGATTATATTTCCAATAAATATTCATAAAAATAAACTATTTTACGATGAAATCAATATTATAAAAGAAAAATATAGAAATACATTTTCTCATGGTATGTTTAGTAAAAATGGTGAACCATTTTATTTTCAACTTGAAAATGCTGGTATGATACCTGCAAACCTATCAAAATTTAAAGATAGTCCACACTTTAATTTTGTACCTACTGATGAGATTAAATATGAAGAGATATGCGAGCAATTTGATAAGATAGATAATTGGCTTGAATTTGAATCTTCTCGGTTTGCATGGAAATATGCAGAAAGTGGATTGCCATTATCATTTTCAAATGAATTTTTTAATAAATTGTCTCCATATCTTAAGGAAATTGAAGACTTTCAAGAGTTTATTCAATCTGAACAAATGTACAGTGATATGATTGAAAATGCAGACTATTAAACATCATATTTTTTAGCTGTATAACCCTGTAAAAAACAGGGTTATAAAAATCATTTCTCCAATGGATAAATAGAATCCACTTCTACAATAGTATCATAAGGTAAACCAACCTTTTCATGTACTCTAAAAACAGCCTCTTTATCTTTTGCCATATTAAAGCAATATGCTTTACCTTCATCATTTGCCACATGGGTTTTGATAGAAACAACCCCTTCTTCTAAACAAGCTTTTGCATAAGCTTGATAAAAAGCATCCAAATCACTTTGACTTATCCCTTCTGGAAAAGTACCATTTTTTGAATCGTGTGTATCCATAAAGTATTTCACAATATCTCCTTTGATTTAAGTTAATAAAAGATTATCAAAGAAGATAAAAACAGTATGTGATGTAAATCACACAGGAAGTAATTTTAGGTAGGTTATCTCACTACTTGCACCTAATCTCATAGGTGGTCCCCAAAATCCTGTACCTTTGTTTACATAGATTTGGGTTTTTTCATTGTGTTGATGTAGTCCTTTTATGTATGGTTGCGCAAGTCTTACTAACAAATTAAATGGAACTATTTGTCCTCCATGGGTATGACCACTTAAAACCAAGTCCACATTTTGATTATCAAGTTCAGTGATATATTTTGGTTGATGGGCTAATAAAACAGTAGGTGAGTCTTGAATATCTTTCAAAGCTTTCTTTATATCTGGCTCAAACTTTTCTGCTTTATATCCAAAGATATCATAAACACCAGCCAAGTTAAAACCACTGTTTTCTTCTCCAATATATACACTTTCATTTTCTAAAACTTTGATATTTATAGATTTTATATAAGCAAGTATTTTTTCTATTTCATGAAAATATTCGTGATTACCTACTATAAAATATGTACCATATTTAGATTTTAAATTTTTAAGTTCATCTACTGCATCTTTTACATAATTTATATCAGTATCTATTAAATCACCTGTTATTACGACTACATCAGCATTTAGTTTATTTACTTTATAAACAATATTTTTAATAAAATCATGGTCGATTAATCCACCTATATGAACATCACTTAATTGAACTATAGTGTATGGTTTTTTTAGTTTAGGGATTTTTACACGTATATTTTCTACATATGATTCTTTTGCATTATATATTGCTTTTGTAGTTATTGATGTTGCAAAAGCTAAAGAGCCTAAATCAATGGATTTTTTTAAGAAGTCTCTTCGGTTTTCATTTTTACTTATTTTTGGAAGATGTGAAATTATTTCATAAATCAGTGTCGTACAAAAAAGTAAAAAGATAACTCCTATGGGAAGGGAGAGTAAAAAGTATATTTCATTTGGTACGGAGATTAAATATCTTGATGCCATATAGGCTATTACACCAAATAAGTTGACCAATAAAAATATGTTTAAAATATGTTTTGATTTTTTGGAAATAGCTAATTTATTGATAAATCTTTTTGAAATAAAAAGGCTCAACAAAGCCATCACAAGTATAAAAATTGTGGCAAATATTATAAATCTCATGGTGGGATTATACAAAAGCAGTTTTAATTAGAAATTAATGATTTTCTATAATTTCTAATTTTGTGCTTTTGTCTTGTTTATCCCTTTATTTAAGTTCATCCTCTTATTTAGTAATAACAGGTAGGGGTCCAAAATAGCCTGTATAGGCTCTTGTTTCTCTAACATCAGATGCTTTTGATGGCATATCTTCTTCTTTTGTAAGGGCATCACCTTCACCATAAGGGTGTTGAATAACTGTCATAAGGTATCCATGTCCACCAATGTTGTTATAGTAATATGGAGATGTAGTTTCACTTCCATAAGGAGTAGTTAGGATTCTTGTTAATTTTTTATCTTCTAAGTTATATGACCAAATAAAATCATTTTGGTGACCAGAACCACTATCTTCACCAATAATTAGTGTTTTAGTATTTGGAATATATGTAATATTATCTGGGTTTGCTAATGAATCTAAAGAACAAGTATTTCCTTCAACACTCTTATTTGGTCTTCCTTCTACTAAAGAGTACATAAAGTTTGGCACAAATTTTGATTCAATTTTTGAACCATTTAAATCATGTGCATTTGAAAAAGATAACATATTTAAACCATATACAGCACCACAGGCATTATATTTTAGTCTAATATCATTGTTTCCACCACCATCATATTTTAGATTTTCTTTACCTTTTTTTGCACTATCTTCCATACCATAAGCTATTGCTGACATTGAAAGATAAAGGATATTATCATTTGAGTTATATGTAATACCTTCCATTTTTCTAAATTCAGTTGTGGCACCTTTTATTGCAGCATATCTTCTTGATTCTAATCTTGAAGCAACTTCATCCATCCCATCTTTTACTTTTAAACATTCATGCCCCATAGTTGTATTAATAGAGGTAAATGAACTAGGGCAACTCATCTCTTCATTTGCTTTAGCTGATTCAAAAATATCTTTAAATGTAAGTTTTTTATTCAATGCTTTTTTGATTTGAGTATTTGAAGAATGCCCTAAATTAACCCATTTTAAATCAGCACTTCCTGCCCCTTTATTACTTCTTTGTTCCCATTTTGTAGCATATAGTGTACCTGAACTTAAATCTCTTTTTTTATCTGCTACAAACATAAATAATCCTACATTTGTTCCATCATCAGATAAAAATACAGTTTTTTCATCCGGCATTACATAGGATAGTTCATGGGCAAATCTTCCCATTGCATAATGTTTAGTAACATTTACATCACCCTTTTCGTTTAGGATTTTTATTTCTGGAGTCCATCCATAGTCATATGGGTTAAGTGCTTGTAAATTACCCTCATAATAATCTGCCATTTGGTCATAATAATCGTTGATTGATCCATTTGCTTTTACTTTTGCAGCATTTGGCTCATACTCTTCACTTCCAAGATGAGAACTCCAAGGTGTAACAGAACCTGCACATGGAACCCATAGTCCGTTTACACTAGAAAAATCTATATTTTTAGTGCTTATTGGTTTTAAATATCCATCTTTACTTTGTTCTAATTCTGTTAAATACATAGCAGCAGGTCTTGTTTCAAAGTGAGAAATCATAAATAATTTATCACCAACAGGGATTAGTGAGCTAAAATCGTTTGAGTTTGATATTTTAACGGCACCATCTTTTTCATAAATTGGTTGACCGTTAACATCAAAAATCATCCCATAAATTCCATCACCAACTTTATCACCAGATCTTAAAATTGTATTGAAACCTATTTTTTTAGTTTTACCATCTAAAGTTACAGCAGAAGTTGGTCTAACTCTTCTTTTTTCATAATCTTTTGTAGGAACAGATACTTCACTAAAAGCCAATTTATGAGAAGGCTTAACCTCTTGTTTGCTAACTTCATTTTTTGTACAACCAGAGAAAACAGTTGCGGCAACAACAATAGAAAGAGTAAATACTTTTTTATTCATAGGGAGAGCTCCTTTTTATAATTTATAAAAAGGAGTATAGATTTAAAAAATTACAAATGAGTTACGATTGGGTTAAATTACTTATAGTTTGTTTTATGGCAACTATTAAATTATCGATTTCTTCTATTGTTTGAGAATAGTGAATAGAGACTCTTATCCAACCTGGTTTTTTATCAAGCTCATCTTTATCGTTAAAGTTTAATAAATCATGTCCATATGGTCCAGCACATGAACACCCAGCTCTGGTTTGAATCCCATTATCGGTTGATATTTTTTCACAGATTTTATAGGGATCTAAATCTTTTATATTAAAAGATACTATTCCTATATTGTATGATCTTTGATTTCCATAGATGATTATATTTGGTACTTTTTTTAATTCATTTAAAAAATATGACAATAACTCATCTTTTCTTTTTAAAATAAAATCAAAACCAATTTCATTTCTTAATTGGTAAGCAAGACTTGCTTTTATAACTTGGATAATTCCAGGTGTTCCAGCTGTTTCCCTTGCTCTTAAATCATTTTCATACTCAACTGTAGTTTTATTTACATAAGTAACAGTTCCTCCTCCTGCAAAGGTTGGAGATAAGCCAGGGTCAATTAAATCTTTTTTTATAATTAGAAGTCCACAAGAGCCTGGCCCTCCTAAAAGTTTGTGAGGAGATAAATACATGACATCAAAATAATTACAGTCAATATTCATATATGATGATGAAGCAGCTGCATCTAAACAAACTTTGGCATTATATTTTCTTAATATTTTAGAAATATCCTTATAACAAGTTACTATTCCAGTTACATTTGAAGCTATACAAAATGAGCCAATTAGTTCTCTATTTTGGTTTTGTTTTAAAACTTCTTCAAGTTCTTCTAAATCTACTAAGCCCTCATTTGTAAGTCCAATTCTTATAGTCTCACACATGGCTTCTCTGTAGCTTATTTCATTTGAGTGATGTTCATAAGGTCCTACTATTACAAGGGGAAGTTTTGATTTATCAATATCTATATTTAATCTTTTTTTAGTAGCAGGAGGAATATAAAGTCCCAATAACTCTTGAAATCTTTTAATTGCAGCAGTTGAACCACAACCACTAGGTATGATTTCAAAGTCATCATTTAATTCTAAAGATGTTTTTAGATTATCTAAGGCTTGCTCATAGTAATTATGTGTTTGATTAGCCATACCTGATTCTTTTGAGTGGGTATTAGCATAGGTTGTTAACATGTCATAAATACGATTTTCAATAGGTCTAAAAGCAAGACCTGATGCGGTATAGTCAAAGTAAGCACTTTTGTGCTTACCTATTGTTCCATACTTTATGAATTGAAGTTTTTCTGTATGTTGATTAATGAAGGGACGAAATAAATTCTTCGTCATTTATTCTCTCTTTTAAAAATTTATGTAGATTTTTTTCACCACTATCGATGTATTTTTGAATAATATTTTCAACTATACTTTCAGCTTCTTCTGGTAAAAACTTGATTTTTGTTTTTTCACCAAATGATGATTCGCTACCTTCTAAATTACCACCAATAATTAGTTCAAATCCTGGAACAGTAATTCCTTCTTTATTTTTAACTTTTAAACCAAGTAATCCTATATCTACAATATGTGGATGTGCACAAGAGTTTGGACAACCATTTACTGAAATAGATACAGTCTCTTCAAAATCAGGAAACTTTTTCTCTAAATGGCTTGCAAGTTCTATGGCTTTGTTTTTAGTTTCTGAAATTGCAAATTTACAAAAGTTTAATCCTGTACAAGAAATAGTTCTTGCTTTAAATGGACTTGGTTTATAATCAACTCCAATAGTTGTTAGTTCATCAGCCAAAGCTTGTGCATGTTTTGTTGGAACATCTTTTACTACAAAGTTTTGAGTTGTAGTTGTTTTAATTGTTGTTGCACCATGTTTTTCTAAAATATTTGCTAAATCTTCTAATCCCTGTGCTCCAATATGACCACCATTTATTGCACATCCAATATATGATCTCTCTTTTTCTTTTGAATCTTGGATTCCAAAGTGTTGTCTTCTAGCATATGGAGTATAAGATACCGTTTTTTCTTCTTTAAACGTTATTTTTGATCTATTTTCAACTTCTTCTTTGAATTTTTCTATTCCCCACTCATCTATTAAGTGACCAAGTCGTGCTTTTCTTCTATTTTCTCTAAGTCCATGGTCTCTATATATTGTACTAACAGCTTTTACAATTGGTAAAATTTGAGAAGGCGTAACAAATCCAATGTGTTTTGCAATTTGTTTGTTTGAAGCTAATCCTCCACCAACACTTACATCAAAAAGTATTTTTTCAGTACAATCACAAACAACAGCAGTAAATGATAAATCTTGTATTTCATGTCCCATACAATGTTTGTGACAACCACTTATTCCTATTTTATATTTTCTAGGAAGATTTGATAGGTTTTTGTTTCCTCGTAAGTAATCATTTACTTTATCAACTATTGGTCTAACATCATAAATTTCATCATGCTCTATTCCTGATACTGGACAAGTTATAACATTTCTTGGAACATCTCCCGCTGCAAAAACAGTTGATAATCCAACTTCATTTAATCTTCTAAAAATTTCAGGTAAATCTTTTACTTGAATGTAGTGAAATTGGATATCTTGTCTAGTTGTAAAATCAGCAGTCCCTCTTGCATACTCTTTAGAAAGTGCAGATACTTCTCTCATTTGTTCTAGATTCATAGCTCCATGTTCAAGTTTTACTCTTAACATAAAGTACAAAGTTTCATCAGATTCATCTTGAAGATTTCTATTTTGAGTATATAAACCATACCATTTAAATCTATCAATATCTTCTGGATTTATCTTCTCACCTAAAACAGCATAAAGATATATATCTTTTAATACATCTAGTCCATTTTTTTCTTTTTTTATTCTCTCTACTCTTTGAGCTGCAGTCTCTTTTTCCATCGTGCTATCCTAAAATTTCTTTACATCCCCATTCTGGGTAATTTTTTCTTATATATTCATTAAGCTCAACCTCGGCTTGAGTATATTTTTTTATTTTTTCTTCTTTGTTTGTAGTTTCATCTTTAACAGAAGATACAATCATACCTGCACCTACAGTTGAATTTGTATATCTATCTATGATAATAAAACTTCCTGTATGTCTATTTTCATTATATGGGTCAACTGCAATTTGTCTATCCAAAGATAGAGTACATTTCGCAATATCATTTAGCTCTAAAGTCTCTGCTGACATCTCTTTAAAGCTGTTGATATCTTTTTTATACTCAATAGACTTAAATGTTCCATTAATAACAGAAGTTGCTCTTTTAATAATATAGTTTCCATTTAGTTCTAGTGGTTTTTCATCCATCCAAACAACCATAACACTAAGTTTATTTGATACTTGTGGTATAGAGTTTGATTTTACTATCATATCACCCCTTGAGATATCTATTTCATCTTTTAGTGTAATAGTTGTAGCCATAGGAGCAAATGCTGTTTCCATTGTTTCAACAGTTTCATCTTTTCCAATTGGTCTTAAATCTTTAATATCATTTGATACTATTGATTTTACAATTGATGTTTTTCTAGAAGGTAGTACTGTGATTTCATCACCAACAGAAATTTTACCACTTGCAATTGTTCCACTAAATCCTCTAAAGTTAAGATGAGGTCGATTAACATATTGAACAGGTAATCTAAAGTCATCATTTTCATCTTTATGGATAGATATAGTATCTAGCAATTCCATAAGAGGAAGACCTTTATACCAAGAACATTTTGGCGAAATTGTTAGAATATTATCACCATCTAGTGCAGAGATTGGAATATACTCAAAATTAATATCAGTATTATGTGGAAGATTAGGAATAATCTCTTGATAATCTTTTTTTATCTCTTCAAATCTTTTCTGGCTAAAGTCAACTAAATCCATTTTATTTATTGCAACAATAAGGTTTTTGATACCTAAAAGTGAAGCTATGAAAGAGTGTCTTTTTGTTTGTGTTAAAACACCTTGTCTCGCATCAATTAAGATAATCGCCACATCAGCTGTACTAGCACCTGTTGCCATGTTTCTTGTATATTGTTCATGTCCTGGAGTATCTGCTATGATAAATTTTCTTTTTTCTGTTGAGAAGAATCTATAAGCAACATCGATAGTAATACCTTGTTCTCGCTCACTTGCTAGTCCATCAACTAAAAGTGCTAAGTCAATCTTATCCCCAGTAGTTCCACTTTTTTTACTATCTTTTTCTATTGCTGCTAATTGGTCTTCAAAAATCATCTTTGAATCATAAAGTAATCTTCCAATTAGAGTACTTTTCCCATCATCAACAGACCCACAAGTTATAAATCTTAATATCTCTTTGTTTTCATGTTCTTTTAAATATTGCTCAATATTTTCAGCTATCAAATCTGATTGGTGTGCCATCTTAAAAATACCCCTCTTGTTTTTTCTTCTCCATTGATGCTTCACCATCACTATCTATCAATCTTCCTTGTCTTTCACTTGTTGTACAAATCAACATCTCTTGAATAATTTCAGGTAATGTTGTTGCCTCACTATTTACTGCACCAGTTAATGGATAACAACCAAGTGTTCTAAATCTAACTTTCTCTTTTTTAGCAGTTTTTCTAAGCTCTTCTGGCATTCTTTCATCATCAACCATGATTTTTGTACCCATATATTCTACCACTTCTCTCTCTTTTGAGAAGTATAAATCAGGAATAGGTATCTCTTCTAAATAGATATATTGCCAAATATCAAGCTCTGTCCAATTTGATATTGGGAAAACTCTAATAGACTCACCTTTTGTGTGTCTTCCATTATAAATATTCCAAAGTTCTGGTCTTTGGTTTTTTGGATCCCATCTATGGTTTTCATCTCTAAAAGAGTAAATTCTCTCTTTTGCTCTACTCTTTTCTTCATCACGTCTAGCTCCACCAAAAACTGCATCAAATTTTTGGATATCAAGCATTTGTTTTAAACCTTCAGTTTTCATAATATCTGTATGTAAAGCAGAACCGTGTTTAAAAGGTGAAATATCCATCTCTTCACCTTTTGGGTTAGAGTAAACTATAAGTTCCATTCCAACTTCTTTTGCTCGTCTATCTCTAAACTCAATCATCTCTTTAAACTTCCATTTTGTATCAACGTGTACTAAAGGAAGTGGTGGAGGGGCTGGATAAAAAGCTTTTTGTAAAATGTGTAACATTACAGAAGAATCTTTTCCAACAGAATAAAGCATTGCTGGGTTTTGAAATTCTGCAATTACCTCTCTCATAATATGAATTGATTCAGCTTCAAGTTGTTTTAGATGTGTTAATCTCTCTTTACTAATCATTATTTTCCTTTTAAATAGTTCCTCTTTAAAAGGGAACCTTTTTCATATTTATCTACTTTTTAGCAGGATTTATAAAAAATCCTTAAAAGTAGCCTGAATTTATTCTCTCTTCGAGAAAAACTAAAGAGCTTTGAGAACAAAGCTTTAAGTTTCTTATTTTGCGTGTAATCCACACTCTTTATGTTCTGGGTTCTCCCACCACCATCTTCCACTTCTAATATCTTCACCTTCTTTTACTGCTCTTGTACATGGAGCACATCCAATACTTGGATATCCTTGGTCGTGAAGTTTGTTATATGGAACTTTATTTGTTTTTATGAAGTTCCAAACATCTTCTTCACTCCAAGAAATAAGAGGATTTACTTTTATAACTTGAAAATTATCATCCCATTCAACCAATGGCATATCAACTCTTGTAACACTTTGAGATGCTCTAAGACCTGTAATCCAAACTTTTAGGGGTTTCAAAGCACGTTTAAGTGGTTCGATTTTTCTTATATTACAGCAAGCTTTTCTATTTTCAATAGATTCATAAAAACCATTGATTCCTTGGCTTTTATAAAGTTTTTCAACATCTTCACTTTTTGGAAAAAATACATTTACTTTTATATTATATTTTAAATTTGTATTATCCATTACACTATATGTTTCAATAGGAAGTCTCCCTGTATCTAGCGTAAAGATATTTGCATTTTGGTCAAATTTTAACATCATATGTGTTAAAACTTGGTCTTCTGCTCCAAAACTAGATGATAGTGCTGCATCATTTTTATATTCATTTAAAAAAAACTTTACAATTTCTTCAGCACTATTATCTTTTAATTTTTCATTTAATTCATTTACTTTTTCTAACACTTCAATTTTCCCTAAATTTGATAATCTGGTTCTTTAATTTTCCCAAAAGAGATTTTATTCCAAGCTCTCTCGTGAAAATAGTATAAAACCATTTTCGTAATAACTTCAATAGAACCAATAGAGGCAGCCATCACTAGGTTGCCTGTAATAAAATATGAGATAATCATTGTATCTAGTGTTCCTACTGTTCGCCACGAAATGGTTTTAGCTACAGATCTATAAGCTTTTTCTGCCATATTTTTATAAAATCCTATTCATCATCTAATTGATATAAAGGTGTACTTAAATATCTTTCACCTGTATCACAAAGAATAGTAACTATTGTTTTACCTTTGTTTTCTTCTCTTTGAGCAATTTGTGTAGATGCAAAAACATTTGCACCAGCACTAATACCAACTAATAATCCCTCATCTTTTGCTAAGTTTCTAGCTGTTTCCATTGCATCATCATTTGATACTTTTACAATTTCGTCATAAATTTTTGTATTTAATACAGCAGGAATAAATCCAGCTCCGATACCTTGGATTTTATGAGGTCCTGGGTTACCACCTGATAATACAGGAGAATCAGTAGGCTCAACAGCAACTACTTTTACATTTGGATTTTTAGCTTTTACAACTTCTGAAATACCTGTAATACTTCCACCTGTTCCAATTGCAATAACTAAAATATCAACTTTATCTTCTGTATCTCTTAAAATTTCTAAAGCAGTAGTTTTTCTATGAATATCAGGGTTTGCAGGGTTTGCAAATTGTTGTAATACAATAGAATTATCTAGTGCTTCACTTAATTCAGCAGCTTTTTCAACTGCACCTTTCATACCTTTTTCTGGTTCAGTTAATACAATTTGTGCCCCAAGAGCTTTTAAAAGTTTTCTTCTTTCAATACTCATAGATGATGGCATAGTAAGGATTAATTTAATTCCTTTTGCTGCACAAACAGAAGCCAATGCAATACCAGTATTTCCACTTGTAGGCTCAATTACAGTTGTACCTTTTACTATTTTTCCAGCTTTGATAGCATCTTCAATCATGTTAAATCCAATTCTATCTTTAACTGAATGTGAAGGATTCATAAATTCACATTTACCTAAAACAGTTGTTCCATTAACACTTGCTTTGTTTAATTTTACCAGTGGCGTATTTCCAATTAATTCTGTTACATTATTTGCATATTTCATCTTTTTCTCCTTTTAAATAGTTCCTCTTTAAAAGGGAACCTTTTCATATTTATCTACTTTTTAGCAGGATTTATAAAAAATCCTTAAAAGTAGCAAAACCTAAAGAGCTTTAAGAATAAAGCTTTACTTAAATACTATAGTGTAGATATTGATTATATTTATCTTGATACTGTTTTAAATCTTTCAGTGACAAGTTAAACAACTTTTTCGTTTTTTCTTTTGTTTCATCAAAAAATATATTTAAAATAGGATTATTACTCTTTGTATCAATGATTTTTATATCATCTTCTAAAGCAATAATGATATCTTTTATAAGTATATCTTTTGCATCTCTAGCTAACATGTAGCCACCTTTTGAGCCTCTAATACTTGTAACAAATCCAGCATGTCTTAGTTTTCCTAGAAGTTGTTCCAAATAGTTTTGAGGGATATCAGCACGAGCTGATATTTCTCTAATTTGCATTGGTTTGTTTTCTTCATTTTGAAGTAACTCGTGCATGGCAGCAAGTCCATACACACCTTTTGAAGAGATTAAAGGCATAATCTCGTACCTAATTTAATGCTTGTGTTAAATCTTCAATTAAATCTTTTGGATCTTCCAATCCAATAGAAAGCCTAACTGTTGTTGGATTAACACCTGCTTTTGCAAGTTCCTCTTCGCTCATTTGAGAGTGAGTTGTAGAAGCTGGATGTACAATTAGTGATTTACTATCACCAATATTTACAACTACACTAAATAGTTTTGCACTATCAATTATTTTTTTAGCTGCTTCATAAGACTCAGCTTCAAAAGATAATAAACCAGATGCTTTACCACCTTTAAAATATTTTTGTGCTTTTGCATAATCTGCATTAGACTCTAATCCTGGATAATTTACTGATTTTACTTTTGGATGAGATTCTAAAAATTTTGCAACTTCTAATGTACTATTTGAGTGTTTTTCCATTCTTAAAGATAGAGTCTCAATAGTTTGAAGTAATAACCAAGAGTTATGTGGAGATTGTGCTGCTCCAATATCCCTTAAAAGTGCAAGTCTGATTCTTAAACAAAAGTTTGGAAGTGGAACATCCACATAAACTAAACCATGGTATGATTCATCAGGCTGTGTAAATTCTGTATATTTAGAAGCATTTTCTTTAAAAAATTCTGCTAATCCATCTCTTTCTACAATAATTCCACCAATAGCACTTCCTTGACCATTTGTATATTTTGAAGTAGAGTGAACAACAACGTCAACTCCCCATTTAATTGGGTTAAACAAATCAGCACTTGCAACTGTATTATCACATACAGTTAAAACACCTTTTCTTTTAGCAATTTCAACTATACCTTCAACATCAGCAACAGCTATTTGCGGGTTTGACAATGATTCAAAGAAAATAGCTTTTGTTTTATCATCAATTTGTTCTTCTAAGTTTGAAGCATCTGATACGTTAAATACTCTAGCTTCAATACCAAATCTTTTAATTGTATGAGTTAAAAGTGTAACTGCTCCACCATAAAGTTTATTTGAGATTAAGATATTATCTCCTGCACTTGCTACATTTGCAATAGCATAAAAAATTGCACTTTGCCCAGAAGCTACACAAATAGCAGCAGCTCCACCTTCAAGTTGTGCAAATCTTTGTTCTAATACATCAGTAGTAGGATTCGTAAGTCTTGTATAGATTGAACCTAACTCTTTAAGGGCAAATAAATTTGCTGCATGTTCTGCATCTCTAAATGCAAAAGCAGTAGTTTGAGCAATAGGTACATTCATTGTTCCCCATCCCTCTTTTTTGTTATAACCAGCGTGAATTGCAATTGTATCTTGTTGCATATTTATTCCTTTTTGTATATCATATTAAATTATATAGTGAAATTGTAATATATTTTTTATTCAATGTCAAGTAATTTAATAATGATTAATTTACTTTGGTTTTATAAATTCTTTAGAATACCTATTTAAAGGTACTTGTAAAGTTTAATAAAATTGATTTTTAATTTGATATTAATCTTGATAAAAACACTATAGTTTATGAAAAGAGAGAAAATGGATATTAAAAACATATTTGACAATATTAATGTTGACAAAAATAATGAAGAATTTATAAAAATATTAAGAGATAAAAATATCAGAGTAGAAAGAATAGTTTCAAATGGTCAAATAAGTGATGAAAATTTTTGGTATGATCAAGATGAAAATGAGTTTGTATTACTTTTAGAGGGTGAAGCAATTTTAGAGTTTGAAAATGAAGAAATAACTCTTAAAAAAGGTGATTTTATTGATATAAAATCAAGAACAAAACATCGAATAAAATATACTTCCTTAGATAAGCCAAGTATTTGGTTAGCTATTTTTTATTAGTGATTTAATGGAAGTATAATTGTAAATTCTGCACCTTGAAATATCTCTTTCTCATAGGGAAAGTTGACATTTCTTGCTGAAATTGTTCCTTTCATACTATTTACTATTAGGTTATAAGTCATATGAAGTCCCAAACCTGTTCCTTGGGATTTATGTTTTGTTGTAAAATATGGTTCAAAGATTTTCTTTAGAGCCTCTTCTAAGATTCCACCACCATTATCTCTGAATATTATAGTTACAAAATTCTTATCAGCTTTTTGGATGATTTGGATATATTTTTTTTCTTGATTTTTATGGATAAAGACATCTTTTGAATTATAAAAAAGATTTATGAAACATTGAATAAGTTCATTTTGGAAACCATTAATAAGTATCTCTTCATCAGATATTAAATCAACTTTTATATTATGTTGTTTGATGATTGAATCAACAAGTATTAGGAATTTTTCTGTCTCATTTTTTAAGTTAAACTCTTTTGATTGGGTATCACCTTTTGCATAGTTTTTAAAATCATCAATTGTTTTAGATAGATATTGAGCATAATTATTAATAGCAGTACAAGAACTAAAAAAAGACTCATCACTTAATATATTATGCTCTTTTTGAAGTATCATTCCTGTAGATGAAGCTGATATAGCTGCTAATGGTTGTCTCCATTGGTGAGCAATATTTGAAAGCATCTCTCCTAATGCTGCCATTTTTGATTGTTCAATTAACATCTTTTCTTGATTTTTCAATTGACTTATATCGATAAAACTTGATATTCGCAATTTTTTGTTTTTTATGGTGTACCCTTTAACCAATGCAAAAAATTTACTTCCATCTTCTCTTTTGATAATTGCTTCGTAGGGACTTGAAATATCTATTTTAAGATATTTTGCAACATTGTTTTTTGATTCACTGCTAACAAATTCGAGGATATGTTTACCTATCATATCTTTTTTTGAGTCAAAGCCTAAAATATCTAAGGCACTTTGATTTACATCTACACAAATACTGTTTTTAGAAATAATTAAACCTTCCATTGTTGCATCAATTAATTCATGGAACTCTTTAATTGATTTTTTTAAAAAGAATTGTTTATATAAGAAAAATATAATTAAAATAGATGAGATAATGAGAATTCCAAAAATCAAACTATAATCTGTTTGTTTTTTGTATGTGATAGAAACCCATTTATTTAAAATATTTTGTTTTTGCTCTGCATTTAGACTCTCTATTGTTTTATTTAAAACACTTAAAAGTAAAAAGTCATCTTTTCTAACAGCAACACCATGTTCTGAAACTTCATCTATCTTCGCTGCAATTTTAAGTTCGTCAAAATATTTATTTTGGAAGGTATATTCAATGGTTGCTATGGTACCCAAATATCCAAATAACTCTCCATTATTAACTTTTTTAAGTCCATCATCAATATCTTTTACATCTACTATATTTAAATAAGGGTATTTATCTCTCATAATTTCAGCAAAGGCATAACCCTTTGGGATTCCTAATTTTTTATTTTTTAAAGTAGAGATATCATTTATAAATGGAACATTTAGTTTAGTAACTATTACTAATGGAAGTTTTAAATAAGGGGTTGTAAAGTTAAACCATTTTTCTCTTGAAGGTGTTTGAGCTGCTAAAGATAAAATATCACAAACTCTATTTTTAGCAAATGATAGTGACTCTTCCCAAGTGTTTGTTGGAATGACTTTGAATTTAATATTTAATTTTTCACTAAATATTTTAAAATATTGAGCACTTAATCCAATATGTTTATTATCCTCAAATTTTTCAAAGGGCATCCAATTGGGGTCAATACACATAGTAACGCTTTTTTTATTTTTTAGGTAATTTTTTTCTTCTATTGATAGATTAAGGGGAGAAAAATTATAGATGATTTTATCAAAGTTTATATTGCCTTTAGCTAGCCCTAAAAGTTTGTAAACATCATATATTCTTTCTATTTTACGTTTATCTAAAACTCCTATTTTATTAGTTTGATTATAGGCAAGTTTTTTTAGCTCAGTTGCTTCATATAGAAGGGCATTTCTACTTTTGTTTTGAGTGTTATATTTTTTTAGAATGATATCAACTGTCTCTTCAATATTTGAAAATGCGTATTCCCATCCCTTTAGTGAAGCATAAGTGAAATTTTCTACTTCTTTTGGATTTTTATTTAGATAATTTTTACTTGTAATTAAAATATCATTATAAAAATCAAAACCATAATCCTTTGGATTAAAAATTATTGGTTCTCCTCCAAGTTCTTTTAGAACAAAGGGTTCATTTGAAATATATGCTGCTAATAAGTCCGTCTTATTATTAAGTAAATCTTTTACATTGAAAGAGGGTTTTTGCATAGTTATATTATTTCGATTGACCCCTTGAGAAAACATCATAGAAAGCAATGAAGCATCACTATTTAAATCTCCTGTTGACATTAATCTTTTGTTTTTAAAGTCTTCCAGTGTTTTTATTCCAGATTTTTTATCTGCAAGTATTACTAAAGGTGAAGATTGGTAAATGGCAGCTAAAAAGTATATTTTTGAACCTTTTGATATATCTATTAAAGAAGTTGGTCTAGCAATAGCATATTCAGATTTTTCCAATACGGTTTCATTAACCATATCAATTCCATCTTTCCACTCTTTTATATTTACATCTAATCCTTCTTCTTTATAAAAACCTTTTTCTTTTGCCATAATAAAGCCTGCAAATTGAAATTGATATTTCCATTGGAGTTGTAAAGATATTTGTTTTAATTCATCAGAAAAAAGTGGAGAAAAAAATAGCGTTATTAAGAGGATATATTTTTTAATGTTCATTTATGTTCTTCTATAAATTTGTCTGTGTATAATAACTTTAAATAAATAATAATTAAATAAAGAATTGGTAAAGATATTTAAATTTAAAGATTTTGTAAAAGTTATAGCTTTCTTTTTTCAAAACATAAAAAGTGTATAATCCAAAGCATAAAGATAAAGGCATAGTTTGAAAATAGCAATAATAGGAGCAGGGGCAGCGGGAATAATATCTGCTATCACTGCCAAAAGACTAAACAAAAATTTAAAAATAGACCTCTTTGATAATAATAATGCAATAGGCAAAAAAATACTAGCAAGTGGAAATGGACGATGTAATATCTCCAATACAAATGCAAGAGTAGAAAACTATATAGGAGAGAATCCAGAGTTTGTAAAATATGCCTTAAAAGAGTTTGATTATAAAGCCTTTGAAAAGTTTTGTAAAAGTATCGGACTCTTACTTGATATAAAAGAGACAAACAAAGTATATCCCCTATCAAATGAAGCAAAATCAGTAGTAAATTTGTTAGAGAATGAACTAGAAAATTTAGGCGTAAATCTAATCCTAGAGACAAAAGTAATAGATATACAAAAACAAAATAATAAATTTATAATAAAAAGTGAAAACAAAGAGTTCAAAGATTATGACAAAGTATTAATAAGCTCAGGACTAGGAGCAGCACCACAACTAGGAGCTAGTGAAGATGGCATGAATATAGCCCAAAAACTAGGACACACCTATAACCTAACTTACCCCTCACTTGTAGGACTTCATACAGATTTTGAACAAGCTTCAAGAATACAAGGGATAAAAAAAGAGGCAAATGTATCTTTGTATCTTGATGGAAAAAAAGAGTGTGAAATATATGGTGATGTACTTTTTACAAAATATGGTCTATCAGGATTTGCCATTCTAGACATCTCACAACATGCAGTTTATCCCCTAAGCCTTTACCAAGATGTACAAGTATCAATAAATCTTTTTCCAAATATCAACAGAAATGAACTACTAGGACAAATAGAAAACCTATTTAAAACCTTACCAAACGCAAATGCAGTGTTACTTCTAACAGGAATAGTATCAAATAAACTAGCCCCAGTAATATGTCAAATAAATGGCATAGATAAAGAGGCAAAAGCAAAAGATATAAATGCCAAACAAATAAGAAGTTTAATAAATACTCTAACAAACTGGAGATTTAAAATCACAGACACCCAAGGCTTCAAACACGCAGAAGCCAGTGGAGGAGGAGTAAGAACTGATGAGGTGGATAACAAAACTTATGAGAGTAAGAAAGTAGAGGGATTATATTTAGCGGGAGAGGTTTTGGATGTAGTGGGAAACAGAGGTGGGTATAATCTGCATTTCGCGTGGGCAACAGGATTCTTAGCTGGACGAAGTCTAGCGAAATAAAATAGTAACTTTTGTCAAATTTCGGCGTTATCGTCGAAATTGAAACAGTCACATACTTTAGTATGCTCCCATTCCAATTTCTCCTCTGGCCTTGAACTTTAATAAAATTTACTATTTTAGGATTCAAATGAAAAAGTTAAAAGATAGATATATAATTCCAATTTATAATATTGATAAAACAGAAGAGTTTGATTATAGAAATAAAATAGGGGATATAGAATTTAATATACAGATAAAAAATTATGGTGATAGTTTTTATTGTAAAGATTTAGAAAAAATTCTTGAAACAGATAATAAAGAGTCATTAATGAATTTTTACAAAATAATTGAAGAAAATTTAGAAAGAGAGATAGGTATATTTAGAACTTCAAGTTCAAAAACTTTATTGATAATTGATTTTATAACTAGTGATATTGAAGGGAATAAAAGCTCAATTGAATATTTTGAAAATAGTTCAAAAGTTTTTAATTATTCAATACTAAAAAGGTCTATATTAGAAACTCTTCATCTTGTTTTACCTTATGGACTAGGATATTATAAATATGTAAGTAAATCTTTTAACAGCAATGTCGCTTTAAAAGCTTTTGGAGGTATTACAAAGTTTTTTGGTGATTTAGAAGTACACACTTCTCATATAAAACCATATACATTTTCTCCTTTAGTAGATGTAAAATTAATGAGATTAAAAAATGAGGACTATTCAGAATTTGAAAATATTTTTAATAGAATATATGATTTAAATATTCAAAAAGACAACCAATATTCGAGAATTTTAAAACAATCAATTGATTATCATATACTTGCAAAAACTTTTTTAAATAATGAACAAACTTTTGCAATTTTAATGATTGCAATTGAGGCAATGTTTAAACAATATCAAAATGAAAGTTTACAAAAATACATCAAGGAAATAGGAAAACTTTTATCTAATAATATAAAAGATAGAGGTAGAATGGAAAAATCTTTTCATAATTTTATCCCTCTTCGAAATGATATTGTACATGGTGATGAATATTCATTAGAAGAACTTAGTAAAAATCTTTTAGAACTTTATAAATATGTAAGACAATGTATCCTAGAAATATTAGAGATAAATGAAAAAATATCTTTAAATAATTATTATATAGATTTATTTGATGAAATTGAAAAAAGGTGGAAAAAGAAAATTAATTTAACAAAGAAGCAATAAGAAGAAAAAGTGAAGACATTTAGGTCTTCAAGATAAAATTTTCTATAAATTATCTAATCCTAAACTCATAGCAACAGCTGAACAGGGACATAAACCTTTGAATTCTTTTGTTTGTTTTATTTCATAAGGTAGATTTTCTTTGTCTTCTATTTGAAAGCCATTATTTAAAAAATATTTTTCAGCGGTTGTTGTGAGTAAATATATTTTTTCTAGCTTCATTTTAATAGCGTTGTTTAACAAAGTTGTTAAAAGCTTATTTCCGATTTTTTCATTTCTTAGGCTTTTATTCACAACAAATGAACGAAGTAATCCTACTTTGTTATACTTTTCTAAACCAATTGCACCTACAATTTTATTTTCATTTTTAGCAAGAATAAAATTAGCAAAATGTACATCAATATCTTCATAAGGCAATTCATTCTCTTGAAGTAATAATTTTACATTTTCTAAATATTTTATTTCGGATGGGATTAATTCAATTTTATTTTTCATTAAAATAATTCCTTAGATTAATTTTTGTTTTAACAAAATCAAAGAAGTAAAGAGAACTTATTAAAACCTATCTTTTAAAATTACTACTTTCATAATCTTCTCAAGTTCAAAGTTACCATTATTTGTATAAATCAGACCATCTTCAAATTTTAAAACCTTAACATCTTTAAAACTTTTTTCTTCATAATTAAAGCAGACAAAATTCTTATCTTCTATAGCTTTTAGCAAAAATCTTTGTTCTATATTCATTTAATCCTCACTTACGATAATTTAATCCTTATGAAGTAATTATTATATCACTAATAAGTTTTGTATGAGTTTTACTTTTATTTAAAATTTGTATTTACCCATTTAATTTTAGTTATTATGGATTTAAATATTGTTAAAATATTGCAAATTATTAGGAGCTAGCAATGATTTTTGAATCAATTCCATATTTTCAAGAAATAATAACATTAAGTATAATAGCAGTTCTCATGGCAATAAGCCCTGGTGCAGATTTTGTTATGGTGACAAGAAATAGCATTTTTTATAGTAGAAAAGCAGGGTTATATTCAGCTATTGGAATAAGTATAGCTATATGGGTGCATGTTGCATATTCTATTGCAGGTCTTGCTCTTATTATCTCTAACTCTATTATTTTGTTCTCTATAATTAAATATCTAGGTGCAGCATATTTGATATATATTGGTTGGAAAACATTTACTTCAAAATCATTAGCTGATGTGAATGAGAGTAAAAGTGATATTGATTTGTCAAGATGGAATGCCTTTAAAATTGGTTTCATAACAAATGTATTAAATCCCAAAACAACAATCTTTTTTTTGAGTATCTTTACTCAGTTGGTTACTGTAAACACGCCATTATGGTTACAAATAGTTTACGGAACAATTATCTCTTTTGCACATCTAATTTGGTTTATATCTGTAAGTTTTTTATTCTCCCATCCTATGTTATTGAGAAAATTTACCCAATACAAAAAAGTGGTTGAAAGAGTTGTTGGTTCTGTGTTAATTGCTTTTGGATTAAAAGTAGCTGTTTCAACTAATAATTAATAAAAAGCTTTTTATTAATTGTTAGTTTTTGAATCTTCAGGAATCTTATCTCTTCCCCTTTTATAGAAAAAAAAGTATAACATATTATAATAACAGATATATTTTGACTTAGGATTTATTTATGGATAATACAAAAATTGTACAAGAACCACAAACTCAATATGAAGAGAAATTAGCACAAGAAAATTATAATATTAACGTTGCATTTTATATCCACCTAAAAGAGTATAACAATAGTGTTCGTGATGAATTAGAAAAAAGATTAAGTGAAGTATTTTTATTTTCTAAAGGTGTTGAATGGAAATTTGATAGTTTTGGTATAGAAAAAGCAGGTTCAAGGGGGAAAGATATTTTAGGGTATTTTATTTTTAGAACAGCAAATGTAAGTGACCTTCAAAAGTTATTTACTAAAGAGTTTGCTGATTATAAAAATGCCACAAAGATTACTTGTTCAGTTGCTGAATATAAAAAAATTGATGAGAAATTTTTTGAAGTAGAGTTGTAAGATAGAGAGTCCTATCTTACAAAGATGACACATATTTTACTATATCCATAGGTTTTTGAGCTATAAAATCAGCTCCCGCATCTATTAGTTCTTCTATTGGTCTAAATCCCCAAGATACGCCTATACTTTTCATATTTGCATTTTTTGCAGTTTTTATATCTGTTGCAGTATCACCTATAAAAATCATATCTTCAATATTTGTGTTTAGTTTAGTAGCAATCTCTATTGCCATAGTTGGGTCTGGTTTTTTAGGAACATCAATTTTTTGACCATGAATTTCTTGAAAATTAAAATTATTAAATAGATTTTCCATGTATTTTAAAGTAAATTTATGGGGCTTATTTGATAAAACTGCTTTTTTAATATTTAATTCTTCAATTTTCTGTAACATCTCATAAATACCTTCATATGCAAAGGTATTATTATGAGTATTTTGTTCATATATTTCTATAAAACTTTTTAGTACATTTTGTATCTCTTCTTCTGTAGAATTATAAGGCATGGCATTTTTTACTAAAACTAAGGCACCATCGCCTACAAAGTAGTTATATTTTTCTATTTTATGGCTTGGATAATTATGTTTTTCTAAGACTTTATTCATGCTAATTGCTATGTCTAAAAGTGAATTTATTAGTGTTCCATCAAGATCAAAAATGAGTGATTTCATAATTTATTTTTCCTAAACTTTTTTAATGATTTTACATTAAAAAACTAAATAAAAGATAAGGATAAAATAATAAAATACGCGTGATTATAAAACTTAATATAAATAGAAAATAAAATTTAGTTATTTTATTTAAAGTATCTATAATATTTAGTTTTTAAAAAAGTGTGTAATAATAGAACTAAAATCTTTTTTTTTATATTCAATATAAGGAAAAATTAATTTTAAGACATTTTAAACATATTTTGTGAGAAACTTATCAAAATAAAATTTTTAAACAAACAAACGAAGGGAAAAGAGATGAAGGCATCTGATTTATTTGTAAAAGCCTTAGAAAATGAAGGCGTTGAGTACATATTCGGTATTCCAGGAGAAGAGAACTTAGATTTTTTAGAATCACTAAGAACTTCTAACATAAAATTAATTTTAACTAGGCATGAGCAAGGTGCAGGATTTATGGCTGCGACTTATGGAAGATTAACAGGAAAAGTTGGAGTTTGTATCTCTACTTTAGGGCCAGGGGCTACTAACTTTGCAACAAGTGCAGCTTATGCACAACTTGGTGGTATGCCATCACTAATGATTACAGGGCAAAAACCAATTAAAAAATCTAAACAAGGTAGATTCCAAATTATTGATATCGTAGGTATGATGAAACCTATGACAAAATATGCAAAACAAGTTGTAAACGCAAACAATATCCCATCAATGGTTAGAGAAGCATTTAAACTTGCAACTGCAGAAAGACCAGGCGCTGTTCATATTGAATTACCAGAAGATATTGCTGAAGAAGAATCATCTACTGATTATTTATATCCTGTACAACATGTAAGATATCCAAGAGCTGATAAAACTACTATTTTACAAGCGGTAAGAATGATTGAAGCTGCTAAAAAACCACTTATTTTAATTGGTGCTGGTGCAAATAGAAATAGAATTGGAAACGCATTAACAGATTTCGTTAATGATTCTGGAATCCCTTTCTTTACAACTCAAATGGGTAAAGGTGTAGTTGATGATAATCACAAATTATGTTTAGGTACTGCTGCATTATCTGCAAAAGACTTTATTCACGCTGCAATTGAAACTGCTGACTTAATTATCAATGTTGGTCACGATGTAATTGAAAAACCACCTTTCTTTATGGAAGAAGGTCCTGATGCTTGTAAAGTTATTCACTTAAACTTTTTCCCTTCAGAAGTTGATCCTACGTATTTCCCACACTTAGATGTTGTTGGTGATATTGCTGGAACAATTGAAGAGTTAAATAGAGCTTTATCTCCTCAACCACACTGGGATTTTGATTTCTTTAAATTAGTTATAAAAACAATCAATGTTAGATTAACTAAATATTTTGGTGATATGAGATTTCCAATTTTACCTCAAAGAGCTGTAAAAACTATTAGAGATATCTTAGGCCCTGAAGATATTTTAACACTAGATAATGGTGTATATAAAATTTGGTTCTCAAGAAACTATAAATGTGCTAGACCAAACACATTATTGTTAGATAATGCACTTGCTACAATGGGTGCTGGACTTCCTTCTGCAATGGCAGCTAAGATGGTACATCCTGAGAAAAAAGTTGTTACTGTTTGTGGTGATGGTGGATTTATGATGAACTCACAAGAACTTGAAACTGCTGTTAGACTTGGATTAGATTTAACAGTTGTTATTTTAAATGATAATGCCTTTGGTATGATCAAATGGAAACAAGCAGGTATGGGATTTGATAATTTTGGGCTTGATTATGGTAATCCTGACTTTGTAAAATATGCAGAAGCATATGGTGCAACAGGTCACAGACCAACTTCTTGTGAAGAGTTTACAGAAACATTAGATAAATGTGTTAATGGAAAAGGTGTACATATTATTGATTTAGCAGTTGATTACTCTTTAAATCATGCTATTTTAAATGATCTTGTAAAAAATGCTGAGACATTATTAGAAGGAGCAGAGTAATGAGTAAAACAATAGAAGTAACATCGCCATTTGATGGAAGAGTAGTAGGGAGTGTACCATTTAATAGTGTAGAAGAAGTAGAAGCAGCAATAAACCTAGCAAGTGAGACATTTTTAGATACAAAAAAAGCATTGCCAGCATATAAGAGAGTAGAGATACTAGAGAAAGTAGTAGAAATAATGTCGTCTCAAGTAGATGAATTAACAAAACTATGCGCAAGTGAAGGTGGTAAACCATGGATAGACTCACAAGTAGAAGTACATAGAGCAATCAATGGTGTAAAACTAGCAATCGAAGCATTGGGTGCAAGAGAAGGTAAACAAATAGCTATGGGACATACTGTATCTAGTGCAAATAGAATAGCATATACCTTGAAAGAACCAATCGGTGTAGTAGCTGCAATTTCAGCATTTAATCACCCACTAAACCTAGCAATCCACCAAGTAATTCCAGCAATTGCAGTTGGTTGTTCAGTAGTAATAAAACCAGCAAC